>NZ_CDSBKO010000040.1:0-55603 GCF_977115655.1 Aquimarina sp. | reverse complement strand
TGCCAAAGTAGGGTGAGATATTAATTCCATACCCAAAAGATAAAAAAAATTAAGATATTAGAAAAACCCTTGCAACGGTCTTAAAACCAGTAACAAATATCTAATAACTGAACATTTTTATCTGTCTTTAGAATGGGTTTTAATTAAAGAATGCATTAGTTTTCCAATATCTTTTATTTCTATTTTTATAACTATCTTTGCCGACTATGAAAAATGAATCTTTAATTTTTGGTATCAGGGCTATTATAGAAGCTATTTTGGCAGGAAAAACTATTGACAAACTTTTTATTCAAAAAGGATTACAAGGAGATCTTGCTAAAGAACTCATGCATCTTGTGAGGAAAAACAATATAACTTTTACCTATGTCCCTGTAGAAAAGTTAAACAGACTTACAACCAAGAATCATCAAGGAGCAGTTGCTAACATATCCCCTATCGATTTTTATGATTTAGAAAATCTTGTTATGAATGTAATAGAATCTGGTAAACCTCCTCTATTTTTGATACTAGATCAGCTTTCTGATGTTAGAAATTTTGGGGCAATTATCAGAACTGCTGCATGTACCGGAGTAGATGGTATTATTATACAAAAAAAAGGAGGTGCTCCGGTTAATGCAGACACGATTAAAACTTCTGCCGGTGCCGTTTTTAAAATACCAATATGTAAAGTAGATCATATAAAAGACGCCATGTTTTATCTTCAAGGGTCTGGTATACAAGTGGTAGCTGCTACCGAAAAAGCGACAACAAATATTTATGACACTGATTTAACAATTCCTACTGCAATAATTATGGGTAGTGAAGATAAAGGTATATCCACATCTGTCTTAAAATTAGTGGACCATCAGGCTAAATTACCTATGTATGGAGATATTGGTTCTTTAAACGTTTCAGTTGCCTGCGGTGTTTTTTTATATGAAGTAACCAGACAAAGGCTATAAAACCCTCTTAATCTTTTTTAGAATCCTGATCTATGTCTTTCTCCTTATATTCATAAATAATCTTAATCTCCTCTTCTACTTCCAAATTTTCTGGCTCAATATTTTCGATAAAATTACCGTGTTCATCAAAATGTTTCAAAAATTCATCCTCTTCGGGGTTATAATCTTTCGATTGCCACGGGTAGATTACAGGGGGTGCTACCCCTTTTTTTATAGTAAAGGCCAACAACGCCCCAGTTACTATACCAGACAAATGACCTTCCCATGATATTTTGGGGTCTATTGGCAAAACATACATTACCATACTTCCGTAAATAAAAACCACTATAAAAGACAGTGCTATTAATCTAAAATGTTTTGCTATGATACCTTTGAAAAACAGAAAACCAAAAAGCATATATATTACCCCACTTGCTCCTATATGATTTGCCGGCCTGCCCAAAACCCATGTTAAAACACCTGTTAAAAGTGCTCCTATAATTAATACTCTCCATGCATTTTTTTGATAAAAAAAGAATAGCGCTGCCGACAGGATTAACAATGGTAAAGTATTATGCCATAAATGATTAATATCTGCGTGGATAAAAGGGGAAAACAAAACTCCTCTAAGCCCTGTAATGGTTCTTGGGGCTACCCCAAAACGATTAAAATCAAAACCGAAACGAACTTCAAACCAAAAAACTATCCAAATAAGTAAAATAAATAGTAAAGGGTATCCCACTACTCCTGTATTGAACTTAAAATATGTATCTCTTTCTTGCATAACATTAAAAACATAGCAAAATAAATTCCAAAATATAAAATCGGCTAAAATGGCAGATTGCTATAAATTACGTCTTACTTTTATAGATTTGGAATACAACTTAATTTATCCATATTACTTAACTTAATTTCTTACTAATTTATTTTCTCTATAAGATCCAAACAAGGTTTGTAACTTTGCTTATATAGAAAGTACTATTGTAGATTATTAATACCACATCCGTCTAAATCTTAAATTAAAACTTACAAACAGATGAATATAAATAAACCTCTGGCAGAGAGAATACGCCCAAAATCGCTTGAAGAATATTTGAGCCAAGAACATCTTATTGGTGATGATGGTTCTTTAACCCAACAAATTAAAAAAGGGATTATTCCATCTTTAATACTTTGGGGGCCTCCCGGGGTAGGAAAAACAACTTTAGCAAACATTATTGCTAATGAATCCAGAAGACCTTTTTATACTCTTAGCGCAATAAACAGTGGTGTAAAAGATGTAAGAGAGGTTATTGACAAAGCTAAACAAAGCGGGGGACTATTTACTGCAAAAAACCCTATTCTTTTTATTGATGAAATTCACCGTTTTAGTAAATCTCAACAAGATTCTTTACTGGGCGCCGTAGAAAAAGGCTGGATCACACTTATTGGGGCTACAACTGAAAACCCCAGCTTTGAAGTCATACCTGCGCTTTTATCGCGTTGCCAGGTATATACCCTTAATCCTTTTGGAAAAAAAGAATTAGAAGCTTTATTAAACAGGGCAATGCAAGAAGATGAATATTTAAAAAGCAAGGAAATACAGCTAAAGGAAACAGAATCTTTGCTAAAACTTAGTGGTGGAGATGCCCGTAAGCTGCTAAACATCTTTGAGTTAATCATTTCTGGTCAGGATCAGAGCCCAATTGTAATTACTAATGATCTGGTATTAAAATTAGTACAACAAAACACAGTTCGTTATGATAAAACGGGAGAGCAACATTATGATATAGTTTCGGCATTTATTAAATCTATTAGAGGAAGTGATCCCAATGCTTCTGTATATTGGCTTGCTCGTATGATTGAAGGAGGCGAGGATCTTAAATTTATTGCCAGAAGATTAATTATATCTGCATCTGAGGATATTGGAAATGCCAACCCTACTGCTTTGATTTTAGCTAACAACGCTTTTCAGGCGGTTACTACTATTGGTTATCCCGAAGCAAGAATAATCCTAAGCCAATGTGCTATTTATCTAGCTTCTTCTCCTAAAAGCAATGCTTCATACATGGCTATTAATAAAGCTCAGCAACTAGTAAAACAAACCGGAGATTTATCTGTACCATTACATATAAGAAACGCCCCTACAAAGCTAATGAAAGAGCTGGGATATGGTGAGGATTACAAATATGCACACGATCATAAAGATAATTTTGTGGAACAAGAATTTCTTCCTGATGAAATTGCAGAAACTAAATTATACAACCCTGGAGATAACCAACGAGAACAATCGATTAGAGCATTTCTAAAATCCAGATGGGGTGATAAATACAGATATTAAAACTTCTAGAAGTTTTATTGTCTGGCAAATGTATCTGTAATTATTTTATTGGTTACCGGGTTAATTCGTTCCAGTATAAAATTACCGTACCCATCAAAATAACCATTACCACTTAAATCTCCTGCCTGTACTATATAACTTTTTCCATTAGTCGATTTAAATAGTTTACCTGTTGAGACTTCATTTTTAAATATCTCAAATCCATACTCTTGTTTTTTGAACACAAAGTTTGTTTCGTTAAAAAGATAAGAAATAGAATTTTCTGCAGGAGAAGATAAAACTACTTCCTCTTTTACTTCTTCAGAATTAGTATTCTTTTGCTTGCCCGCTACTTTATCCAATTTTTCTGCTGTACTTTTTTCTTTACCTCCACTGTATTTATAATGAAGCTCTTCTATATCTTTAAACGCACCTCTAAGTGCTTCATGGTATGCAGGTTTAAATTCTTTTTCTCTACTTCTACCTTCAGATGAAGTGAACACTACCCTACCGTTACAATCTTTTAATTCTACCGTAAGTTTGGTTACAAAAACTCCCGATGTACGTTTTACGTCTGCTTGTAATGCCTTGCAACCATTTGTTTTAAGATCTTCCGGGTAATCGTCTCCATTCATATATGCCTCAAAACCATATTTATTAAACAAAAATTTGGTTAGTGAATTTATTTGGTAGACATCTCTTCCTTTAAAAAAACTATAATTATCCGGAACTACCACATACTTAAAATCATTAATCTCACTTTGGGCATTTACATGTAATGCTGAGATCATTATCATTCCTATAAAAAATATACGTACCATATCTATTACATTATAACATTAAAACCTAATTGTACAGAAATACCTCTTGCTTTTGCAAGATTAGCATATTCTAACAAATTATTGGCCGAAATATAAAAATTAATTTTGTTAACATGTATAGATGTAAGAAATCCTATATTATAATATGAATAATCATCAATGGTGTAGGTAAGTTTTGTTCTTAAAAAATTAAAAAAACGCTTGTAATAAAACAATGACACTGCATATTGAGGTCTTTTTGGTCTGAATTGGGTAAACAACTGTAAACCAAACGCATCCATATATGGAGGTTTCTCCTCTTTAAGATAACAAGCACAGGCATCTTTTTTATATTGGTTAAAAGAGTATTTGACTGAACCATTTAGTTTTAAGGGGCGCATGGTCACATAAGCTTTGCTTAATGTATCCAGCGGGACAGCTTCTTTTAGTTTATCTAAAAAATTTTGAGAACCCTGACCAGACAACTGAACCGGTGTTTCGAACCCTTCAAAAACATAATTACCACGCGCCTGATAGGTTTCTACATCTTTAACATACCATATTACTCCCAAATCATTTACGCTTCCTGTAACAGCCAGCTGTTTATTTATTTTATGGGTGAATCCTATATCCACACCAAGTCCTAAATTACCTCCTAAAAGTGCTCTTGCTATTAGCTTATTAACTACTTCATCTCCTTTTGCATCTTTAAGAGATGCGTAACCAGATGTTCTAATAGCTGCATCTACATCACTAATCACATGCTTATACACATTATTCCCTTCTGGTGTTTGTAATGTAGTAAAAGTCCCTTTGTTTTTAACCCCGCGAACATGAAACATACTCGAATATAATTTGACCCGGGCTCCAAAAGTTAATTTTTTATTTACCTTTTTTGTATATCCAAAATGATATGCCGTTAGTAACTCTGCAGACCCGTTTATAGTCGAAAACCGAAACGGCCGATTAAGAAAATCCTGATTTCCCTGATGTGCTAAAACCACAAAATCTTTTGGAAAATATCCTATAACATCTAATTCCTGATAGATTCCGCCAGAGAAATATATATTCTTGTTTTTTTTGCTTTTCCACCCAAAACTAATAAGTTCTAACTGCTGGGTTAAGGTTAAATAGTCATTACTGGTTAGTTTATTAAATGTCTTTTCTATTTTATCATTAATACTTCTCCCATCATCTCCAAAAATATCATTAACAGACACTCCTCTCAATCCTGCATTGATATGAAACTGAGATAAAAAAGGCACTCCTATATGGTATTTAAAATCAATATCTGCTCCCGGGTTAAGCATTAAAGACTGAGGAATATCTGTAAAATCATATAAGGTTTCCTTATTTTGAGAATATCCCGCACATCCCAAAAAACTTATAAGCAAAAATATAATAACCCTCATAATTTGTACTTAAAAAAATAGGCTCCTTTGGATCGCAACTCAAGAACCCCTTGCAAATCACTATTTACATTTTGTACCTTTATTGAAGAAAATAGTTTTGTAGCATCTCTCAAAGTATTAATTGTGGTTTTATCCAGAACAATTACTTTTGTTGTAACAACGGGATCAATACCTGCTCCTTTTCCAGAATTAGCAATCATACTGTATAAAGGTCCTATACGCTGACCACTATTATTTAAAAATCCAAAATCAAAACCCAAATCCCGTACAATTGTATTTGTAAATTCAAAAGTTAATTCTAAACGTTCTAAATCATTTACCGGAAAGTTTTCTCCTAAAAAATTAAAGTCTGAAATATCATCTTTTATTACCTCTGGAACTACAAAAGCCGGGTCTATGCCAGAATCTATAAATTGACTTGTTGCTAATCGGGAATATATAAAGTCTACCTCATAGACTGGAGTAAAAACAATATCTTCTCTTTGATCAAAATCTACATCTTTTACGCATGAAATTACTGTCATGCATATACTACACAACAACACATAAACTTTTTTTATCTTCATTTTTTCGGGAGATTTTTTTTTGAACAGAACTCCTCTTAACTTTTCATATTCTCAATATCAAAAAGTATTTGATCTTTGATTATAACAACAGTATAGGTTACAAACACCCTATTTTTAAATTGTTAATTTATTTTATATTTTAAAATATTTAATTGCGAACACGAAATAATCAATGTTTATACTATAGCTAAATCAACATAAAACAGCATTAATCTTTCTAGTAAAAAATCGAATTTCTACGTTAAAAACATAACCGTAACTACAGCTATGCTTGATACCAGATCAAGTCTGGCACAAGTTTTTCACCTTGAATATTTAAAAAATAAATTCAATTTCTATACGCACTATTTCAAATTTAAAATGGTATAAGATAACCGGTATCGTATTATAAAATGGTTTTGGGTATTATCCAACAGGTTTAACATTGCACTAACTAGGGCTTGCTGATAAACATGTTATCACCTGATTTTATTGATGTTTTGAGTCGTACTCAATCTATAAGGTGCAAGGTTTTTCAGTACAATGTCTTAATTTTACTTGCATCTTTATTTTTAACAAAAAAGAAAATGACTAAAAAAGTGTAATAAATGGCTCTAAATATCATCTTTAGGAATAAAAAACACTAAAACTAGATGCTTTTGAGTAAAAACTATAGATACATTTTACATCTTAGTTTTTCAGCAGACCCTAACTAATGGGCAAGAAATTAATTTTTAGCTATTGTGTAATGGAACTCAAACCAGTTAAGGTTATTTTTTTTAATCAATAACCTCGGAGAATTAAACTCCACAATGTGGATTAAAATATAACTATTTATTCTTAAAGATACTGTTTAATCTGTTTTAATTCTGAAACTTGAATAGTATTAGAAGGCAGTACTTCTTTATGATAATTAAAACAAATAGTTTTTAGCCCCGCTGCCTCTGCCCCGACTATATCGGCTTCATAATTGTCCCCTATCATTAAACTACGACTTAGTTGTGCTCCCGATTTTTGTATTGCTTTATCAAAAATACCAGGATTTGGTTTTTTTACTCCGGCTTCCTCGCTATCGGTTACTGTATCAAAATAATGTTGTATTCCAGAATTAAACAGTTTTTTGTGTTGCACTTCGTTAAAACCATTTGTAATAATATGCAAATTATACTTAGGGTTAAGATACTCTAACAAATCTTTAGTTCCTTCTATGAGATGGTTGTTAAGAGGCAAAAAATCAATATAATCCTTGGATATTGTATCTATGGTTTCTACAGATATTTTTTTATTCAAATTAAAAAAAGTTTCTATAAGACGTCCCCTTCTAAGTTCTAATTTACTTACTTTTTCTTCCCTGTACAACTTCCAATAATGCATATTGATGGGTTGGTAAATTTTTAAAAAATCATTAATATCAATATTAATATCAAATTTCTTAAAAATCATCTGAAATGCTAATGAGGAGTTTTTATCAAAATCCCAAAGAGTATGATCCAGATCAAAAAAAATATGTTTTATTGTATTATTCATTTTCGACAGTCCAAATAAATTCTAAAATTGATTTCCAAAAGTGCTGATTATGCAAATCACTAAGCACTATATTACTAAAAACAGGAATAAACATTCCGTTTACATTTTTTACTTTATTGATATAAGAAACAATTTCTTCTCTTGTCAAATGTTCGTTAACATCTTCGTTATAACCTTGATTACAAATACAAAATGAATTAACGATCAAGGGAGTCTGTACTTCATAATCTAAATCATAAAACATAAAAGGAGAACAAGTCCCTGCACGAAAACCTGAATGACCAGAGTATCCCATAGAGTAGTCTTCTTGGATTTCTAATTCTATAAAATTGCGATATGCTTCTGGTAGTTTTATCTTAAAAAAAGTGCACATTACATATTGAAGTTTTCTATTAAGGATATTTTCTATTCTTAATTTTTCTTTTTTTAATATTGAAATATCAGATATTGCATCATAGGATACTTTTAAGCCTGCTTCTATATAATCAGCAATATGCTTAATAATAGTATGGTGTTTAGGATGGTTATACCCAATATTTTTTTCATAAGTTGAATAATCTCCAAGCCCAAACAGGACATGGGATTTTCTTTTTCTTTTTTTTTGCAGTTCAATTATAAAATCAAATACATTATAAGGATCTTTTTTAACTCCAATAACTACCTTGATCCTATCTGCAAGTTTGTCTAATTGCAATTTCCATAGATCTCTGAGCCCTCCTCCTATAGATCTTAAAACCCCTTTATTTTTATAAGCAAATGTTTGCCCTACAGAGATAACAGGTATTATATCAAATTCTTTTTTTTGAAACTGTAAATTCGGATATTTAATTAAAAGGACTTTTTTTAATTTATACGCCCATATATCCACTACCGGATCTTTCAAAAAGTTATGTATGAAAGCAATACTCTCTGTAGCAGGAAAGCGACCCAAAGTATCTTTTACATGGGGCAGGTACTCTTCGTATCTTGTTAACAAATAAAAAGTAGCAGCAAAAATATCGAAAGGTAATGCAGAGTGATTGTTTTTTACTTCAAAAAAACATTTTGTATCCTCCCAGTTACTTACTTGAACATCTACATCATTTAATCCATAATCAAAAAGCAATTCTGCACTTTGAAAATAAAGTTCTTTTCCTAAAGGATGCTTTCCATAAGAAAATTTTGGCCCGTCATGTGCAATAAAAGCTTCTATTTTGGAAGTTAAATTAATATCCAATCCTAAAATACGTTTACATACTTGTTTAAATGTGTACGATACTCTGGGAGTAATTTTTTGTACATGAATCAATAGCATAATTTAATTCTGGTTATAATCCTTATAATTATAATAAAGATTCGTCTGCAAAGCTAAAATAGTTTTTTTCTGTAATAACCAAATGATCCAACAGATGTATATCCAAGGTTTGACCTGCTTCTTTTAATTTATTTGTTAGTTTTATATCTGATTGGCTTGGGTGCAATACTCCACTAGGATGGTTATGTCCTATTATTATACCGGTAGCACCATATTCTAAAGCTGATCTAAAAACAATTCTGGCATCTACCAGTGTACTTGTTTTTCCTCCTATACTTATTTGTTTTTTTTGAACCACTTTGTTTGCATTATTCAAAAACAACACCCAAAATTCTTCATGTTCAAGATCCCCTATAATAGGTCGTAAAATATTAAATACATCTTTACTACATGCTATTTTGGGATCTACAGGCACCTCTTCATCCAGTCTTCTGCGACCTAGCTCTAAACCTGCTACAATAGTTATAGCCTTGGCCTGGCCAATACCTTTAAAGCTTGTTAGCTGTTTTACAGATAGTTTACCAAGAGAATTGATTTTATGATCTACACTTGCCAAAATTCGTTTGCTTAGCGCCACAGCACTTTCTTGTCTATTACCAGATCCTATTAGTATTGCTATTAGCTCTGCATCGGTTAATGTATTCTTCCCTTTAGCGATTAATTTCTCTCTTGGACGATCATTTTCATTCCATTTCTTGATAGAAAATAATGGGTTTAATTCACTCATTTAATCAATTTACAAATAAATTTTATATTAATATTTCTGCCCTCAAGTATAAACTATTTATCTCAATTACAACATCTTATTATACTATTATTGCACAAATAACTTTGCTGTTTCAGTATTAAAATTACATTATTTTATTCGATATATTTGTTTGAAAATGAAAGTTTTACTATATTTGGACACCCTTAATTGAAAAATGAACATTTTAACAACTTCAAATTAACCTATTTATGAAGAATATTTTTACTTTCGTTTTACTTCTTGCGACACTGAGTTTTTATGGGCAGGATAATAAGATTTCGTTTCTTAATTTAGTAGGAAATAACATACAAGTCCCTAGCGGATGCCAGGCTCAGTCTGAATATGAATTGCAAGCTTGTAACGGAACATCCATAAAATGGGATTATTATACCAATGATATGCTTACTGCTGTTTTTGATGCAACTATAACTGCATTTGCAGAAAGCAATACTACTAAAAAAGAAGTCACTTTTACCTCTTTTGGCGCACAACTAAAAGGGTATAAATTTAAAATGGGAACTACATTTCAATATTTTTTAAAAGGAACTATTAAAGACCAACCATTAATGATCAATTTAGGTACCCCAAAGGATATCGCAACCAACGATGATTTAGATGGGTTTTTAAGTCTTTTCTTTGATGAAGTAAGTTAAAAAAAATACACATATATATTATTAAAGGCTAATCGGGTTTCGATTAGCCTTTAATTTTTTAATACAAAATGCTATTTTCACCTAATAATAAATTAAAACTATACATTATTATGAAATCCCTGTTTGATAAAATTGTACACGATGAAATAGAAAGCAGAATCCACAAATTGTCAGACACCAGCATACCTGTGTGGGGAAAAATGGAGGTATCACAAATGTTTCATCATTGTCAATTTCCGTTAAAAATTGTTTTAAAAAAGGAAGACCCTGAACTTAAGCCTAATTTTTTTGCTAAATTATTCTTCAAGAAGGCAATGTATAACGATAAACCCTGGAGAAAAAATTTGCCTACGCATCCAAAATTAAAAGTTGAAAACCCCAAGGATTTTAATACCGAAAAAGAATCTCTTTTAGAGCTTATAACTGAGTTTTCTAATCAAAGAGACCAAAAAGAATGGGATCCCCATCCTGTATTTGGCAAATTTACTTACGAACAATGGGGCAAAATGCAATACAAACACCTTGACCATCATTTACAACAGTTTAACGTATAACCCAGATACAACAACCTTGTGGCAAATTTTGGAAAATCAAACCCTCAATGAGGGATTGATCATAGATTTTACCTCGTCAAAATCCAAACCTCCATAATTACCACTACTCATAAGCAACAATACAGAGTTAGAAAAATCTTTTTTCTTTAAATATTCTTTAAAATTTTCAGGATTGGTGTAAATAATAAGATCTTCCCTGTCAAAAGCTTTGGCTATTTGATCTGCCGAAACTTCTTTAAGTTGTTTAATTTTTACTGCATGGGGCGAATAAAACACCACAGCTTGATCTGCTGCATCCAATGCGCCTTTGTACTCTTTTAAAAACTCGGCATTTAAACTACTATAGGTATGTAACTCTAAACAGGCTATAACGGTTCTGTTTGGATACTGTTCTTTGACTGCTTTTGTAGTCGCACTTACTTTGGAAGGGCTGTGAGCAAAATCTTTGTATACTACAGCACTATTATTTTCTGCTATTTTTTCCAGTCGTTTGGATGCTCCTTTAAAAGAAGCAATTGCTTCATAAAAATCATCTTCATCAACACCTATGTTCTGGCAAATCCACTTGGCACCGGCAAGATTGTTCAAATTATGAGCCCCAAATACTTCTATTGGCATTTCCCCTTCGGGAGTATCCAATAAAGTTTCTCCATTTTCTACTCTATATTGCGGGGTACTGTATGGAAATTTTCGCATAGGATTTTCTGCCAGATCTGCCAGTTTTTTAACCTCAGCATCCTCTTCATTATACACCAATGCTCCTCCATTAACTATAGAATCGATAAAAACCCTGAATTGGTCTATATAGTTATCGAATGTAGTGAAAACATTGATATGATCCCAAGCAATACCGCTAATCAAGGCTATATTAGGTCGGTACAAGTGAAATTTTGGTCTTCGATCTATTGGTGACGACAAATATTCATCCCCTTCTAAAACTATAAAATCATTCTCCTCTGTTAGATGTACCATCGTATCAAACCCTTCTAATTGGGCTCCTACCATATAGTCTACTTTTTTATCATGATAATGTAAAACATGCAAAACCATAGAGGTTATTGTAGTTTTACCATGTGATCCTCCTATAACTACACGAGTTTTATTTTTAGATTGCTCATATAAAAATTCTGGGTACGAATAGATTTTCAACCCTAACTTTTGGGCTTCCACAAGCTCTGTATTATCTTCTTTGGCATGCATTCCTAAAATAATAGCATCAAGATTGGATGTGATTTTTTCAGGAAACCAGCCATATTGCTCTGGCAACAAACCATATCGTTCTAATCTTGATTTTGAAGGTTCAAAAATAGTATCGTCACTTCCTGTAATTTGATATCCTTTTTGGTGTAATGCTATTGCAAGGTTATGCATTGCACTACCTCCTATTGCTATAAAATGTACTCGCATAATTAATTCTTAAATCCAAAAGTAAAGATACAATTAACAATGAGCTAATAAAACAAAAAAAGCTTTAAGAACAGTCCATACACTCAAAACACTCTGTCCCTGTTTCTTCAAAAACCTTATAAACCATCTTTTTTACTAAACAGAAAAGGCATTTCCCTCATTTAACCTTTTTCCCTACTTCATTTAATTATTTCTTTGTTCTTTAATATAATAAAATTTACAGCAATGAAATTAGCTTAGCTTGTTTCAAAATACGTAGTTTTATAATGTCGTATACAAATTAATAAGGTATTACCCAATAAAATGGTACAACCCTTGTTTATATTTATGTAACAACTTAATATACATTATGATGAAAAAGCATTTCCTTCTTATTATAATCTGCATATCAAACTTATATGTTATGAATGGCCAAAATGATTACCAAAGTGATTGGAAAAAAGCAGAAGCTTTTGACCAGCAAGGATTACCAAAATCTGCTTTAGAAGTAGTAGAGTCCATATACAGCAAAGCTCAAAAAGACACCAATAATAACCAAATAATCAAATCTTTGATTTATAGATCAAAATATTTGCTTACCCTGGAGGAAAATGCGCAACTTTTAATCATAAAAGACCTAAAAAATGAGGTAAAATCCAGTACGTTTCCAAAAAGAAACATCCTGGAAAGTATCCTTGCTAATCTTTATTGGCAGTATTTTCAACAAAACCGATGGAAATTTTATGACAGAACCCAGACTTCTGAAAAAGTAGATCAAGAAGATTTTAGAACCTGGGATTTGGAAACCTTGTTTAATGAAGTACATATATATTACCAAAAATCGCTTCAAAACGGGGTTTTAGCACAGCAAACCGATCTCAAACAATTTGATGAAATTTTAAACATTGCTTCAGGTTCTAAAAAATACAGACCAACATTATATGATTTTTTAACCCATAATGCTTTAGAATTTTATAAAACCTCTGAAACAGGTATAACTAAACCATCGTATGCTTTTACTATTGATGACAGTAAATTTTTACAAGATCACCATGTTTTTTCTTCCTTAAAAATCATCTCTAAAGATTCACTGTCTTTACAGTTTAATGCATTAAAGCTATTTCAAAACCTAACAAAATTTCATGCCAGAAGCAAGACTCCTGATGCGTTAATTGAAGTAAATATAGAGCGTATAAATTTTGTGTATGCTAATGCTGTGTTTGCAGATAAAGAGGCTATTTTACTTACTTCTTTGCAATCTGAAAAGAAGAATTATACAGATCAAAGTGCTTCTGCATTGTATGATTATGAAATTGCTAACTTGTATCAACAACAAGGCTCTACCTATACTCCCGAAGACAACAAAACTCATCGTTGGAAATTAAAAGAAGCTATGGAAATCTGTGACGCTACAATAAAGAAATTTCCAGATTCGAGAGGTGTAAATAAGTGCAAAGCCTTAAAAAGCCAGATACTTCACTCCACACTAGATATTAAAATCGAAAAATATATCCCCGTGCAAACGGCAGGAAGATTATTGATTACCTATAAAAACCTTAACAAACTATACTTTAAAGCTTTAAAAATAAATGATAAACAATTAAAAAGTTTAAACCAACTTTATAAAACCGAAGATCAGGTCAGGTTTTTAAACTCCTTGCAAACAATCAAAAACTGGGAGGCAGAAATCCGTGACGAAAAGGATTACCAAAGCCATGCCACAGAAGTATTATTACCTGAATTAGAGCAAGGTACATATCTTATTTTGGCAACTACAACCAATGATATTTCCACAAAAAATATGTTCTCGTATGGGATCACACAGATTACCAATCTGGCACTAATCGAAAATAAAACACCAGATAAGTTATTTTTTCAGGTCTTGGATCGAAATAATGGAGCGCCTGTTGCAAATGCCAAAATACATCTGAAAACAGATAATGACAGAGGGTATGGCAACAAATTAGACAAAACCATAATCACAGACCAAAAAGGAGAAGCCTATTTAATGGTAAACACCTACTATTATGATGTAACCATTACCGTTTTTCATGAAAAAGATACTGCTGTTTTTAATGGATATTACCTTAACCAATCGTATAAACCAAACAACAATACTACCACCCGGCATAATACTTTTATATTTACAGATCGTGGTATTTACAGGCCAGGACAGACTGTTTATTTTAAAGGTATTATGATGTCGTCTACCAATAATGAAGACCATAAGGTACTACCCAATCATTCTGCTTCTGCTACCTTAAGGGATGTAAATGGCCAAGAAGTAAAAACATTGAATTTAAAAACTAACGATTATGGATCTTTTCATGGTGAATTTATACTTCCTGCTTCTGGATTAACAGGGATGTATACCATAGAAACAAGTGACTACTATAATACTGTCACCTCTTTTTCTGTTGAAGAATATAAACGCCCAAAATTTGAGACCACATTTAATCCTGTAACAGAAACTTATAAATTAAAAGATAATATAAAACTTACGGGAGTTGCAACTGCCTATGCCGGTAGTGCTATTACAGATGCCAAAGTAGTGTACAGAGTACATCGCAAGGTGCAATACCCTCGTTGGTGTTATTGGTATCCGCAATATACCGTAGAACCTCAGGAAATAACACATGGCGAAACCAAAACTAATGAAAAAGGAGAATACTCTATAAGCTTTGTAGCAATACCTGATCTAAGCGTATCCAAAGAAAATCTGCCAGTATTTAATTATGAAGTTACCGCAGATGTAATTGATATCAATGGCGAAACACGAAGTACTACCACTATTGTAAATGTAGGATATCATGCTTTGACCGCTGGCATTACTATTAAAAATAATATAGACAAAACAAGTAAAGACAATACTTTTTCTGTAAATACTATAAACCTTAACAATGAGCCGGTTGCAACTACAGGAACCATTAAAATTTTTAAACTAAAAGCTCCTGAAAAACCCATGCGTATACGCCCATGGAAATCACCTGACTATGAAGGCTTTAAAGAAGAAGAGTTTAAAAAATTGTTCCCCCATGATGCTTTTAAAAACGAACATGATTATAGAACCTGGGACAAAGATGAAATGGTTTTTGACAAACCTTTTAATACTTCTGCAACCAAAGAAAATGGAAAAGGGGTGCAAAAACTATCTCTGGAGAATACCAAAAAGTGGAAATCTGGTAAATATGTCATAGAATTAAATACCAAAGACAAATTTGGGCAAGAAGTAAAAGACATACAGTATTTTACCTTATATAATCAGGAAGATAAAACAATAAGTGACCAACAATTATTTGAAATCACTACCGATAAAATATCATACACCATAGGAGATGAAGCAATCATAAAATTTAGTTCTGCATCAAAAGATATTACAATTACGGTAGATATCGAGAAAAACCATAATATTATCGAGTCGAAGCTTATACATCTTTCTAATGATAATAAAACAATTAAAATCCCTGTTACAAAAGAAGATTTAGGAGGTTTTTCTATCAATTACAGCTATCTGAATTATAATGGTTATCAAAGCGGAGTATCCATAATTTCTGTACCTTATGAGCCTACAGAACTTAGTATAGAAACCAAAACATTTAGAGATAAGTTACTACCAGGACAACAAGAAACCTGGAGTTTTACCATCAAAGGCCCAAAAGGAGATAAAGTTAGTGCAGAGCTGCTAGCCAGTATGTACGATGCTTCTTTAGACCAGTTTAGGCCTCACCAATGGTATTTTACTCCTATCACCCAACCTTCTTATTATTCACAAAACCAAAGAAGGGGATCACAAAGTTTTGGCATACAAGAGTTTAGACTACAAAACCCTGACAGCTTTAAATACTATTATGCTACGCAAGGATATGACGAATTAAATTGGTTTGGGCTGTACTTTGGTCAACAATATTATGGTAGTCGAACCAAAAGGCTTAGCCTTAGCGGAGTTGCTGCTCCAATGATGGAAAAATCTGCTGCAATGGAGTCTGTTTCTGACGAAGCTGAATTAGAAGAGACCGTTGTTGAAAGTGATTCTTTAGAAAAGAAAGAGTCAAGTACAGGAAATGCTACAGGAAATAAGGATACGCCCGAGGATAAAAAACCATCTCTGGAAGGGATTAAAATTAGAAAAAACCTACAAGAAACCGCATTTTTCTTTCCACAGCTAGCTACTGATGCCGAGGGCAATATAAGTTTTAATTTTACTGCTCCAGAAGCATTAACCAAATGGAAACTGCAATTACTGGCACATACCAAAAACTTAAATGCTGCAACTACAACTCTGGAAACGGTTACTCAAAAAGAATTAATGATATTACCTAATCCACCAAGGTTTTTAAGAGAAGGAGATAAGATTGTATTAAGTTCTAAAATATCTAATTTATCGACCGAAAACCTTAACGGTATTATAGAGTTACAATTATTGGATGCCTTAACCAACAAAGCAATAGATGGTGAGCTTAAAAATAATACTGCCCGTTTGGATTTTAGTGTTAAAGCCAAAGGAAATACAAATGTGTCCTGGGAATTAGAAATCCCGGATAATGTACAAACAGTTCAATATAAAATCATTGCCAAAGCAGGTAACTTTTCTGATGGAGAACAAAATGTACTACCTGTTTTAAGTAACAGAATGCTGGTTACCGAAACCTTACCAATGTGGATTCGTTCTGACCAAACAAAAACATTTACATTAGATAAATTAAAAGATAATAAATCCACTACCCTAAAACATCACAAGCTTACCTTGGAGATGACCTCTAATCCTGCCTGGTATGCGGTACAAGCATTACCGTACCTTATGGAGTACCCTTATGAGTGTGCAGAGCAAACCTTCTCCAGATATTACGCCAATACATTAGCCAGCTACATTGCTAACTCTAACCCAAGAATACAAGAAGTTTTTAATCAATGGAAATCTAGTGACGCATTATTAAGCAATCTTGAAAAAAACCAGGAACTAAAATCCCTTCTAATTCAGGAAACACCTTGGCTAAGAGATGCGCAAAGCGAAACAGAACAAAAGAAAAGAATTGCCCTGCTGTTTGATTTGAATAAAATGAATAGTGAGCAACAATCTGCTTTGCGCAAATTAGAGCAAATGCAATATGGATCCGGAGGGTTTTCTTGGTTTCAAGGTGGTCGTGAAAATAGATTTATAACCCAACATATTGCTACTGGATTTGGGCATTTAAAAAAATTAGGGGTTACTCAATTTGATCCGGGAACTACCAATATGCTGCAAAATGCTATTCGCTTTTTGGATGGTGAATTTGTAAAAGAATATGATGAATTAAAAAAGTACTGTGCAAAAAACAAGATAGATATTAATAAAAATCATCTAAGCCATACACAAATTCATTACTTATATATGCGTAGTTTTTTTAGCAATATCAACAGACCTAAAAACACAAACGAAGCCTGGAACTATTATTTGGGGCAATCTAAAAAATATTGGTTAAGTCAGAGCTTATATTCTCAAGGTCTTCTTGCATTAATTATGAATAGAAATGAAGATCGAACTACTGCAACAAAAATAATCAGATCCTTAGATGAGAAGAGTATTTCTAGTGAAGAGTTGGGTATGTATTGGAAATCAAATACCGCAAGTTGGTTTTGGTATCAGGCACCTATAGAAACTCAATCACTTATGATCGAAGTTTTTTCTGAAATAGAAGCAGAACCTAAACGAACAACAATTGTAGATAACCTGAAAGTATGGCTGCTTAAAAACAAGCAAACTAATCGTTGGCAGACTACCAAAGCTACTTCTGATGCAGTATATGCACTATTATTACAAGGTAGTGACTGGTTATCGGTAACCGACATGGTAGATATTGTGTTAGGAGATCAAAAAATCGATCCTAGTACAATGAAAGATATAAAAACAGAAGCAGGAACGGGGTACTTTAAAACCTCATGGAACGGCAATGAAATACAACCCAATATGGCAATTGCCAAAATATCTAAAAAAGGAAAAGGCATTGCCTGGGGAGCATTATACTGGCAATATTTTGAGAATCTGGATAAAATTACATCCGCAGAAACTCCTTTATCTTTAAAGAAAAAGTTATTTCTGAAAAAGAACACCGACACCGGGGAAGAAATTACAGAAATCACTAAAGACACTAAATTAGAATTAGGGGATTTGGTTAGAGTACGTATAGAGCTTAGATCTGACCGCGCAATGGAGTTTGTGCACATGAAAGATATGCGAGCATCTGGTTTAGAACCTGTTAATGTTATCTCTCAATACAAGTGGCAAGACGACCTAGGGTATTATGAGAGCACTAAAGATGCATCTACTAATTTTTTCTTTGATTACTTACCAAAAGGAGTATTTGTTTTTGAATATGACTTAAGAGTAAATAACAAAGGGGATTTCTCTAATGGCATCACTACTATACAAAGCATGTATGCCCCCGAGTTCTCCAGCCATTCTGAAGGAACCAGAGTACGTATTGAATAAAAAGGTATTTTACTTTTTGCTATTTTAGCCCCCACAGATATGTTGTGAATTCATTTTTCAGATATATCTTTGGGGGCTAATTAATTATATAGCAAAGTTATGCGATTAACCAAAAAGATATTAAAATATATCAAAGCCATCCTGCTAATCCCATTTATCTATATAATCATATCCCTGATTTTTACCTGCGTACCTGTAAATAACAAAACAGATATTACCCCAAAAAACCATACTATTTATCTAAGTTCTAATGGTGTACATCTGGAAATAATTATCCGCAAAGATGACTTGAACGCATCAATTCTGGAAGATCAAAAATATACACCAAAAGATCAATTTTTTTCTTTTGGATGGGGAGACAAAAATTTTTATGTAGAAACCCCGGCATGGGCAGACCTCACTTTTGTAAATGGATTTCAAGCTTTGTTTCTTAAAACCCCAACACTATTACACGTCTCCAGATACCCATCAATACACAAAGACTGGGTTGCTTTAACAATAGATCAGGAACAGCTAAAAAAAATCAATCTTTATATTGCAAATACATTCCGATTAGATTCTGAAAACAAAAAAATAATACTTCCCGGCTTAGGATATTATAAAAATGATGATTTTTATGAATCAACAGGGTACTACACCTGTTTTAATACTTGTAATACCTGGGTAAATACCGGATTAAAAAAAAGCGGTATAAAAGCATGTTTATGGACTCCTTATGACTTTGGTTTGCTTTATATACACAAAAAAACAAGCAAAATAATGGGTAATAATTCGGGTATTTAAGAACTAGGATAAGTAAACATTAAACGATTAATATCGTTTTAACTTTGAAATAGTATAACAACATCCTTAAATAACCATACTTTTTTCTGCCCCAACCTTAAAGCAAAAA
This sequence comes from Aquimarina sp., assembly GCF_977115655.1. Classification (NCBI taxonomy): domain Bacteria; kingdom Pseudomonadati; phylum Bacteroidota; class Flavobacteriia; order Flavobacteriales; family Flavobacteriaceae; genus Aquimarina; species Aquimarina sp. The sequence goes on along the minus strand of NZ_CDSBKO010000040.1, from coordinate 36,107 downwards.
ATACATGAAACAAAAAAAACACTAAATCAAAGAGTAAAAAGAAAATTATAACTATTCTACTCATCGCAGTATCTGTTTTAGGGGTTATTGCCTTTTATTTTTATAACAAAAAGCATCTGTTTTTCCCAGTAGAGATTGAACCAAAAATAGCAGAATGTGTGGTTAGGAGCAATATTCAATTATATGTGATTAATCCAAAAACATTAGAGTTTGAAAAATATAAAATTCTCCCTTTGGGGTCTAAGGTCGATGTAATGCTCAATAACTGGGTGTTGGCAGATGGATATGGATATTACTACCGGTTGAGTAATTATGAAGGTCGGGACGATATTTTTGCTGAAGAGATGATCCATAAATATATTTCGAATGACGTATTAGAATATTTTTCTTTTAATAATCTTAATTATTACGAAGTATTTCCTACAGATGACTATAATGATATACCATATAAGTTTCAAAGTTGTATTGTAGATTTTTTTTATCAAGAACAGTTGCACAAAAATAAAAGATGGCGTTTTAGTTCTATTTCTGACAGAGCCAAAAGTACTTTTGCTATAGATAATTTTACTAGCAAAAAAGAAAAAGGCATTGCTATTATATTAGAAGGTGAAGACACACGAAGCCACGCCTTATACTTTTTTCACAGAGACAACAACCAAAGATGTAATACCGTATATACTGCCACATACGGAGGTGGCTCTCCTATTATAAAAGTTTTTAAGAAAAATGATTTAATATATCAAAATGGTAATACCTTAAAACCAGCTCCAAACAATGGAATTATTTTAGAGTTTTATGGGGGCAGCTATAAGAGTGCAATTTTATACGATCCTAACCTAAAAAGTTTTATGGATTATACCCAATATATTACACCAATAGATAAAAATGAAGATTTTGAAGAGCCCGATGTAGAAAAAAACACTAACAATATACCTGAAACTCAGGAGCTGGAAACAGATAGTATTTATTTAGAACAAGGGGAACAAGATTATACGCCATAAAAATCCCACAAAAATGATGATATCAGAAAAAATAACATCCAAAAATATCGGAAACCCTGTTTTTCTTATAAGTTTGGGCGTGCTTATCCTAAACGATTGGTTTTTAAAAGCCTTCTTTTACAATAGTATTACTGGAAAATTATCTGATTTTGCCGGGCTTATTGCTTTACCCTTTTTTCTGAGCTTATTTTTTATTAAACAAAAAAAACTATTCATATCCTTATTGGAGTTCTCTTTATTTTCTGGAAAAGCACTTGGTCACAACCTTTAATTAATATATGCAACCAAATAGGTTTACCTATTTACAGAACCGCTGATTATACAGATCTCATTGCATTGCCCTGCATTTTTATCTCCTATCTACTATTAAAAAACAAAAAAGATATAAGACTACGTCCATTTCTATCAAAAATAATCATTATATGTTCTCCTATTGCATTTATCGCTACTTCTATGCCGCCTCGTGAAAACAGAAAATATATAGATATAAATAAAGAATATGTTTTTAATTTTTCAAAAGGAGAACTGGTTTCAAGATTAAATATGGTACAATTATATGAAATTCAAAAACTAAATAAACAACATAGTGAAATTGATTTCAATAGCGAATTAAATATTTTTCACTATCAAAATAGTAAAGACACTTTGGCTTTAATTTTAGATAATAAAATGGTGAGCAATCAAGACACAATCAAGTTTAAAACCTCATTTGTAGATATTGAAATAGTAGGTAATAAAGATACCTCTGCATTAAAATTATTAAACTTATATCACATAGTCACCTTACGCTCTAAAAAAAATTATCGCAAAATAGCTATCAAACAATTTGAGAAACGAATAATAAATGGAATAAGAAAATATCGCTAAACACATTTGTTTTTCTTTAATTCACATCCATATTGTTAAACTAATTCTGCAAACGTATTATTTTTCTGGTATCATTACTGCATCAATGGCATGAATAATCCCATTAGATGCCTCTACATCTGTAGTGACCAATGTACCGCCATTACCCATTTTGTCAATAACAAAAACCTTCCCTTTTTTCATGGACACAGTTAGCTTAGATCCTCCCAACGTTTTTAATTGTGCACTGCCCCTGCCTTCTTTTATAGTTGCAACAATATCCTTTTCTGTAATTTTACCTTCTATTATATGATAATTTAATATAGATTGTAGTTTTTCTTTATTTTCAGGTTCCAGTAATTTTTCTACTTTACCTTCAGGTAATTTATCAAAAGCTATATTTACCGGAGCAAAAATAGTGTAAGAATTATCGTTGTTTAAAATCTTGAAAAACTCTGCTGCATCGATAACTGAAGCGAGTGTAGAAAAACCTTTGTCCATGGCAGTAAACTCTACTATAGTGGGTGTCTTTTTTACTATTTTTTGTGGTTGTATAATATTTTCTGCAATTAATTTTTCATTTCCCTTTATTTCTATCCCTTCTTTTTTAGCTTCGCTACAAGCAGTTATAACTAATAGCCCCGATAAAAAAAGAACTGGTATATTATTTTTTATTTTCATCATAAAGATTTTTCAATGTTATGTATGTCCAAAAACGGTTTATAGATGTTTTGCTATGGTAATATTTAGTTAAATAATAATTAACGAAATACTAAACCTTATAATTTATTACGCAAAATCAAACTACTCCTTCCTGTTTTTTTATAAAAATAGTATAGTACCTGTTTTTTTTATCTGTCAACTTAGTATTTGTAATGTTTCTTCTAGTATTCGTTATTTTAGTTTTATTTCTTAATCAAGATTAATTTTTAAATAATTTCTTTTTTCGAGGTTTGTTATAAATCTTAAAAAAATAAAAAATAAAACATGAAAACATGAAAACAGAAAGAATAAAGATTAATGAAATTAATCCAAATGCTTACAAACCGTTGCTATCTTTATACAATGATGTCAAAAAAAGCTCTTTATCTGATTCAGAATTTTTATTAATTGAAATAAGAGCTTCTCAAATCAACGGTTGCGCCTATTGTGTACAAATGCATATTAAGGATGCTATCCAACAGGGTGAAAAACAATATCGTATTCATGCTTTACCATTTTGGAAGGAATCCCCTTTTTTTACTGAAGAAGAACAGATAATCCTTGAGGTAACCGAGGCTGTTACCAATATTTCTTTAGAAGGGTTGAATGATATACTTTATGAAAGAGCTATTCATTTTTTTGGAGAAAAAAAAGTAGCTGATATTATTATGGCTGTTTGTTGTATTAATTCATGGAACAGAATAGGAAGAGCAACTCTAATGACCCCAATACCGTCACAAGATTAACCAAATTTAATATAAACAATGATTATCTATATCAAACTTTTTTTAAGGTTGAGTCTTGCTTTTGGTTTTTTATCGGCTGTTGCAGATAGGCTTGGCTGGTGGCCAACAGAAAAATCTACCTGGGGTAACTGGGGTAATTTTATCGCATACACCAAAACACTAAATCCCTGGTTCCCTGATAATTTCACAAATTTTATTGGTATTATAGTTACTTGTGCAGAAGTAATTCTTGCTGTACTTTTAATTATTGGTTTTAAAACCTCATTATCTGCCAAAATTAGTGGCACATTACTTCTTATATTTGGAGTAGCAATGTCTATTACGGTTGGTATTAAAGCACCTTTGGATTATTCGGTATTTTCTGCCGCTGCAGCTGCTTTTGGGCTTGGTTTAATTAAAGAGAAGTATCTGGAAGTTGACATATTACTACGTACAAAATAAACTTTAAAAACATACTATTTTATGATTTCAATTATTGGAGCTGGTATAGGAGGGTTATCATTAGCCTTAGCTTTAGAAAAGCTTAATATTGAGTATCGGATATTCGAAAAAACAAATTCTATCAATGCAGTTGGGGCAGGAATATGGCTTGCCCCAAATGCTTTGCAAGTATTAGAGTGGTTGGGCATTCTGGAATCTATACAAAACGAAGGCAATTCTATAAATAGGATTACTATAACTACACATGACCTAAAACCATTATCTGATTCTTGCCAGCAATTTATAAAGGATACATTTGGGTACAGTACTATTGCTATACACCGGGCAAAGTTTCAGGAAATTCTTTTACAAAATATACCTGAAGAAAAAGTTATATTAGGAAAATCATTTGACAAGTTTGAGTATTTAAGTGATAACAGAATCCAAATCATATTTGAGGATACTACTCAAATCAAAACCGACTACGTTATTGGCGCAGATGGTATACACTCTAAAGTAAGAAAGCAACTATTTCCAACAAGTGCAATTAGATACTCCGGACAAACATGCTGGAGAGGTGTTGCGAATATAGAAATTGAGGATCGTTTTAAACACCAGGGTATCGAAATGTGGGGAAATCAAATACGTTTCGGAATCTCTAGAATTGCAAACAAAAAGGTGTATTGGTTTGCTGTAGTTACCAGTAAACCCAATAGTAAAAGCGCTTTTTCAGATGTAAAAAAACATCTTACAGATATGTTTTCATCTTTTGATCCAATAGTAGGGAAACTAATTTTAAACACAGATCCGTGTACTATAATAAAAGGGGATATAAATGATATTCAACCATTAAAGTATTGGTATAAAGACACCGTATGCCTTATTGGTGATGCTGCCCATTGTGCTACTCCTGATCTAGGACAAGGAGGTGCACAAGCTATTGAAGATGCTTATTATTTATCTAATTTTATTGCTCAAGAAAATGATATTCCGAATGCATTCTCAAAATTTCATGCAAAAAGACGCAAAAAAGTTGATTTTATAGTTGCACAATCCAGAAATACAGAAAAGATTGCACACTTAAAATATGGAAAAAGAATGCGTAATTTTATCCTGAAAAGTATTCCAAAAAGTATACTAGATAAAAAAATGTTAGAACTATATCAAATGGAGAAAATCAATTAATTTATTGTTTATATTAATTTTAATCCACATTGTAGAGTAATTTTATAGGGCTTCTTTGAAATAAAAGAAAAAGTTTTTGCTGAATGTCCCGAGGCAATTGACTCTTTATAAATTTTATCTTGCCCTGTAAATTTATTTTTTGAGTTTACCCAGGTAATACCATTTTAACTTTGAAAAAGCACTAATAAATTATTTCTTTTTCATCTATTCTTCGTTAAAAAATATAACTGTAACTACCGCTATGCTTGATATCAGATCAATTCTGGCACAAGCTTTTTGCCTTGAATACTTAAAAAATAAATTCAATTTCTATACGCACTATTTCAAAGTTAAAATGGTATAATCTCTTAATAAGAGAGTGACAAATAAGAATTAAAGTGATTTAAACTTTTTTCAATTCTCTATAAAAATTCTTTTTAACCAAGATCAAAAAAGTTTAAACCACTTCATTTCTTAAATCCTAATGATATCCTTTTTAGTGCCCCCTGTAACAAACACACCTATTCGTTTTTGGTTGCGTTATCCACAGCTTCTAATTTATAGATCAATTCTCCATATTTAATTTGATTGGGCATATCTTCATATACATCTACAAATGTGCGGTTGGTATAACTCTCTGGAATTAAAAAAGGCATATTTCCTTTGTAGGTTTCTAGCACCAAGACATTGTCTTGATGTGTTCCCACTGCTTTAGACATGGTATTTGCCAATGAGTTTCCGCTATAAGCTGCTGCCATATCCAAAATCCTAAAATCCTTATCCATAGCCAGATCAAATCTATAATAATTATAGTTTGATTCTTCTGGGTTAGGCAGGCTAAATGAAAAATTGAATTTGCCTTCAAGCACATCTTCATGGTTCCATATTTTCACCAAATAAGTTCCCGGAAGAAGTGTTTTATTTACTGTATTTCCAGGGTTGATTATTTCATTTATTGCCCAAACATTACTTGGTGTCCCGTTTTCATATATCATCTCAAAAGTGACCGATTTTTGGTCTTTGCTGGTATTGAACAATCTGAAATGCTGTCTTGCCCCATCCTGTTCGTTTGCTATAGCTCCAAGAATAATACCTCCTAGTATCAAAAAAACGATAAATCCTATACCAATTTTAATAATTGTTTTCATATTAAACTTTCTGAAATATGTTATCTGTTATACTTAACACTCTTTTTTGAAGGTTTTCATTTTCTTCTTTATATTTTTTTAGTATAACTGTTTTAAGGAAAGAGGTCAAAATCATTCCTAAGATACCTGTTATAAGACCGCCCAAACCTCCTGCCAATTTATAACCTGGCAAAAAGTCTAATGGCGCTATATGATTAGCCCCCATGTAAGCCCCTACAAACATAAAAGGAAAGACTATCCCATATATTAAAAAAACACCAATCTTTGTAGATTCTGAAACCTCAATCTTTAGATTACTAAAACTTTTCTTTTCCCAATTTAAAGAAACTGAGGTTCCTATTTTATTACCTTTTCTTATTTTAATCTCATAAGTCCACTCGTCCTCTATTTTGGTATCTTTTCCTAAAGAAATTATGTATTCATTACCAAAACCATTATTTAACTTAGTCGTTAAACCAAAAACAAACTCTTTGATTTCTTCTTTTGCTGTATTTACGTCTTTTGCTTTTAATTCGTATACCATCTGTTAATTTTTATGTGATAAAAATTGCTTGTCCCTGTTTCCTTATTCTTTTTATTTTTTTTCAAACCGCAACCATTTTGGTAATAATATGAAGATTGGAAGAATCCTATAAACCAACATTTTTGCTATTGTTGATGACAAAAACCGAACTGATAATCAAATAGTTTTAATTTGGTTTGGTTTTCCATTCCATTTAATACTTCTACCTATCCTGTTACTTTTCTTAATAACCATGTCTGCACTCCTGTCAAAGAGCTTGAACGCACTTCATCCCAAAAGAAGAAAACATAGTATCCAGATCGTTTTTTGATATTTTTTTGGCAAGGTTTTTCTATTGTTATTTCAATTTTTCTTACCGTTTTCAGTTTACTATGATCTTCTATTAAGAGAGCCTGATCATTTATTTAAATGTAATGTTGGTAACTTCTTGTTTTAAGCTAAAAATCTTTGAGTGTAAATCCTCGCTTGGTCCTAAAATAGGCATTCTTTTTGATGTTCCCTTATATAACGCAGGAAAATTATCGTCTTTCATGGCAGGTTTAAAATTATAATTCCCTATAGCATCACCGTCATCTGTATATAATATATCCCCATTTTTATCATAATAAATGGTAGTCATCGTAATCATATTAAAAACCTCATCACTATTGTTTTCTATCGTATAATCGACAAATTTTTCACCATTGCTGTTAGGATTATTAATAGATGATTTAAGAACTAAATGATCTATCACATTTATTTTTCTTTTTAAGATTTGCATTTCTGATTTTGTCCTTTCTATTTGTTCCAAATACAGTTTTGCCATAGAATCATCCATTTCGGATGCTTTTTTGATAACACTTTCTAAAGGCTTTAATAACTGAAAAATAGAATCATTAAAGGTTACAACCTCTTTAAATGTGTTTTCAGACGAATTATGGACTTTAAATTCATTGACTAATGCTTCAGCTTTATCAAATTCTTTTTTAAATTCACAATCTACTTGTTTAGCTCCCATATAACAGCCTTCTGTTTCATTGTCTGTACCTTCAGCCTCTGCCTCCTTTTTTTGTTTACATGCCCCAAGGGTAATTAATGTTACTATTGCTACTATTGTGTATTTTTTCATCATGGTTATTATTGTTTTATTGATTTTTACTTTATCTGTTCTGATATTTATACTAGTTATCTCATTCAAAATTATTTTGAAAAAGATTTCTTAGCTATCTCAGACAATTACTATCTTTTTAATTGTAGTTTATTAATAATGTGTAAGGAACATAGTATTGATATCTTTGATTTTTTGTCTTTCAAATTTTGAACACTACATTTTTTGGTTCAATTCGTTTTCCCATTCCTGATAATTTTTGACAATGATCCTATATGTTTCATTATGCTTATCTGTTATTTCTAAGACATTTTTTGTTGCACCGTGTTTTCCTTGCGTTACTTTTTTTATGTCTTTAATCTCAAGATTGAATCCAAAACTTTTCTTTTCAACTTTTTGTTTGAGTAAAGCACCTAAAATCCCCAATCCACCAACACCTTTTTTATGTGCATCCAGAACAAGTCTGCCGGATGTAAGATAAAGTGTTCCATTCATTAAGTTTACTTTTGATTTAAGATATCCTACTTTTTCTTCTTTTTGAATCCCTTCTTTTACTAGTTCTTCTTTCATAAATAGTTTTTTCTTTTATAAATATTTTTCATTAACCCAATACAGTCTCTACGGCTTCAACCCATGTTGTTTTCTTTGCACATATAGCCCGGTATTATTATTTATTTCACTTTATCACAACTTAATTCACCTCTAAAACCAATAGTATATTGCCTGATATTTTCGCTATATTCTCCATTTCCCAAATAGTTTTTTAAAAACCCAAAATTTCTATATCCGCAACCTTCATTATCAGAATACAAAACATCACCTTCTACATAGTTTCCTTTAATATTTCCATAATCATCTTTTAAGATTTGCCAATCTAATGTGATTATAACTTTATGAAATTTTACTCCCGGCCAGTCTTTATTATTTGCCCATAGCTTAATTTGTTGCATCATTTCTGCTTCCAAATTTGCATTACGCATTACAGGAGTAGGTATTCTTTTTGATTTTAAAGCTCCTTCTTCTATTTCTTTAGCCATATTTATTAAATCTTCTGTTCCCTCTGTTGTATCATAGGTTATAACACCAAAATAAAGCTCGTCTTCTTGGTCCATTTTTCCATCGGTAAGCGATATTCTTAAATTGTGTTTATAAGGATCCAAACGTTCTCCCATTCTGCCCAATAAAAAGGAAGCTCCATCTTTATCTATCTTCATACTACCCAAAGACGAAGGAACTACTTGAAATACTACATAGTTTTTTTCTAAATCTGTTTTCTTTAATGTTTTTACAGTACATTGATTTACTATTTCATTTTCTTTTGGCAACAGGTCTTTCTCCATCTTATCCATCCCGATAGTTACCCAATAGTGACTTCGTCCAAAATTGTCCTGAAAATAATTACTTAGCCGCTCCAAATAATCACTTTCTTTTATTGCTGTTGGAAAGTATGCTACGCCCCAGATTTCATCTCCCACTTTAAAGTCGGTTTTAATTGTTGAAATATCTTCTTTACCAACAATTGGTTCCTGAGAGAAAAAGATAATTTTTCCTATATTTTTTTTGTGAAAATCTGAAATTGCATCTTTCACAAAATATTCAAGGGGTTCTTTTTTTTCTTCTTCCTTATCTTTTTTCTTTCCCCAAACACTCCCTAATTCTTTGGACAGCTCAGACATAAGGCTTGGTTGTTTTCTTAGTGCTTTTAGTTCTTTTTTGTTGTTTACCAAAATATCTTCTTTCACAATTAAATTCATATCACCTAATTGCAAAAGTGTTAGAAAACTATTCCTTTTTGTCAAAACATAATTTTCTTTACCATTAACACTTTCATAGCTATCCTGCAAATTTTTCAGGGATGAAAAGATTATCTCCGAAACTCCATTATATGTCTCGAATGTTGCTTTTATACTACCATCTCTTCTATTAAGAATAGTAATTTGTTTTATTTCATTTCCACTTACAAAATAAAGTCCATCAGGAATTTTTTGAGCACTTATCTTTATAAAAAACAGCATCAAACCAATAACGAGAACATTCTTAAACTTATTCATACTTGCTTATTAAAATCTTTAACATGCTCAAAGCTAAGTATTCATCAAAACAAAAAATGATCTACCTTATATTCGTATTCTTTTTAAGGATATTTGACACTCTTTATTTGATATTTGAAATTTAACAGAGGTCCTTTTTTAGTTTTTGGGGCATATTTTTTTTCCTGAATGGCATTGATCCGGATACGTTTATGAGAAACGAATGAAGATTTTTATAAATTAAAAAAACAACTGACCGGATATGACAGAATAAGGTTGTTTTTGAAAACTCAATGTATGATCTTATATCAGGCATACTTTGAGTTTGCTATAAAAGAGTGTTAGTTGTTTTTTGCCCGGATAAAAAAAAGGTTTTGCTTGGCTTTATACCATTTTAACTTTGAAACAGCATTAATAAATTATTTCTTTTTCCTCTATTCTTCGTTAAAAAATATAACCGTAACTACAGCTGTGCTTGATACCAGATCAAGTCTGACACAAGCTTTTTGCCTTGAATACTTAAAAAGTAAATTCAATTTCTATACGCACTATTTCAAAGTTAAAATGGTATTACTTATTGTCAGGCATAACCATAACTACAGTATAGACCTGTAACAAAACTACTTCTGCACAAAAAAAGGGAGAGCTTTTTAAAGCCCTCCCTGTATTTTTAAATTACACATTTCGTGTCTTGGCACCAAATATATTTTGTTTTTGAGATAAGCCCCAAGAAATTATGCTTTCAATGAGGGATTCAAAGAGTCTCTCAAACATTTAACATTTGCCAAAGCTTATCTTTTAGCTCTTGCAATCCTTGTTGCGCTACTGAAGAAATAAATATATAAGGAACATTTAATTTTTGATTCAACTCTATCTTTAGCTCTTCTTTCAATTCATCATCCAGCATATCACATTTAGAGATAGCTACCAGTCTTTCTTTATCCAATAAATCCGGATTATACCTACGTAATTCGTCCAAAAGGATTTCATACTGTTTATTGATATCGGGAGCATCTGCCGGAATTAAAAACAACAAGGTAGAATTACGCTCAATATGTCTTAAAAAACGATGTCCTATTCCTTTTCCTTCTGCCGCTCCTTCAATAATACCTGGTATATCAGCCATTACGAAGGTTTGAAAATCCCTGTACTCTACAATACCCAAATTTGGTTTAAGGGTTGTAAACTCATAATCTGCAATCTTTGGCTTTGCAGAAGTAATTACAGATAGTAGTGTAGATTTTCCTGCATTAGGAAAGCCTACTAATCCAACATCTGCCAATATTTTTAACTCTAAAGTAATATCATACTCTTGCCCTTCGGTTCCTGGTTGGGCATATCGAGGTGTTTGGTTGGTCGGGCTTTTAAAGTGCCAATTTCCTCTGCCCCCCATACCTCCTTCGGCAATTATAAATTCTTGCCCTTCCTCGGTAATTTCTTTTATGATATTTTGGGTTTCGGTATCTCTGATAACTGTACCCAAAGGTACATCTACATAAATATCTTCTCCATCTGCTCCTGTGCTTCTACTCTTACTACCGTGTCCCCCATGTTCTGCTCTAAAGTGACGTTTAAATTTTAAGTGGTACAAAGTCCACATATTAGAGTTTGCCTTAATGATAATATGACCTCCTCGTCCTCCATCACCTCCATCAGGGCCTCCTTTGGAAATATACTTTTCGCGATGCAGGTGCGCAGATCCTTTACCCCCGTTACCCGAAACAACATGCAACTTTACATAATCTACAAAATTTCCTTCTGTCATAATTCTATTCTATTAAATCCTTTATTTGTATTTTATATTTTGGCGTTCTTATATACTATTAAATGTTACCAGACAAACTAAAGTTTATCTATTACATTACTTAATCTGTCTGTAATCTCACTTACAGCACCTACTCCATCAATTCCAAAATATTTATCTTGTTTTTGGTAGTAATTCTTTAATATTGCGGTTTCTGTATAATATACTTTAATACGATTACGGATTATACTCTCATCTGCATCATCTGGTCTACCCGATGTTTTTCCTCTTTCTAATAATCGTTGTACCAAAACCTCATCTTCAACTTCTAAAGCTACCATTGCGCTAACCTCTGTCCCTTTTGTTTTTAATAATTGGGCTAAAGAATCTGCCTGAGCTTCGGTTCTGGGAAATCCATCAAAAATAAAACCTTTTGCTTTTGGGTTTTTATCTACTTCTGCATTAAGCATATTAATAGTAACCTCATCTGGCACCAATTGTCCTTTATCAATATATGATTTTGCAAGAGTTCCTAGCTCGGTTGCATTTTTTATATTATATCGAAACACATCTCCTGTAGAAATATGCACCAGATCATATTGTTGTTTTAAAACTTCTGCTTGTGTTCCTTTTCCTGCTCCCGGTGGTCCAAATAGCACCAAATTTGTCATGTTGTTTGATTTTAATTGATAAACTTCTGTAAGGTTACGACCCAGTCCATTATAATCCAGTCCGTATCCAACAATAAATCGATTTGGGATCTTGATCCCTATATAATCTATATTATGTTTTTTTGTATATGCTTCGGGTTTATAAAACAATGTAGCTATTTTAAGTTCTGCACACCCCTTTTCTGCAAGCATTTCTACTAATGCTTCTATAGTATTACCTGTATCTACAATATCTTCAACAATAACCACAGATCTTCCTGATACTTCTTCTTTTAACCCAACTAATTCCTTAACTGTATTAGTAGTTTCTGTTCCCTGATAGGAAGCTAGTTTTACAAAGCTAATTTCACAATCATGGTTAAATCGCTTCAATATTTCTGATGCAAACATAAACGCACCATTTAATACTACAATAAACAAAGGTTTTTTATCTGCCAAATCTTTATTCAATTTATCAGACACTTTGTCTATTGCAGCAACTATTTCATCTTCTACAATAAAAGGAACAAATTGTAAATCATGTAGTTTCACCATTCTACCTGCCACCTTTTTAATTTTAAAGCGGCAAAGATAGTGATTAGAAATGAGCATAACTAAGATTTACCATATCAACCTGCATTTACACAAAACAAACCATACAAGCTTTTTATCCTATATAATAAATACAACGAGTAGTACTATTACAACAAACAGAAAAACAGAATTATTTTAAAATAAAAATCGTATCGAATCTATTTAATTTTGTGTAGTAATATTAATCGTAGGTATAAAAATGGAGTTTGTTTTTTAAGTATTCAAGACAAAAAGCTTGTGCCAGACTTGATCCTGCATCGGGCATAGCATTTGCACATAACCAAACCGAAGTATGGTTATGTTTTTTTACCAAGAGGAAATAGATGAAAAAGAAATAATTTATTGATGCTGTTTTAAAGTTAAAATGATACAACATGACAAGAGACCAAACTCATGGGTATACTTCTATTTATTTTTTGAGGTAAGTTTAGATAATTTAATCCTTAATAGTATACCATATAGAAATCAAATCTTTATATAAAATAGATTGCAAATCATAAATTATGAATTACATATTTTTTTATTTTATATCCTTATAAATATAATAATGGTTTTTACCTTGCAATAGTATGGATATTGTTGCCGAAAAAATTATTTTTGCTGCTTAAAGCATAAATAAAACCCCAGAAATGACAAACTTTTTCTCGTCAAACTTTAAGTTAGGAATATTAGGAGGAGGGCAACTAGGTAAAATGATGTTGTATGAAACCCGAAAATACGATATAAAAACCCATGTTCTTGATCCTAGCCAGGATGCCCCTTCCAAAATAGCTTGCGACCATTTTCAACAGGGCAATCTAATGGATTATGACACGGTATACAATTTTGGAAAAAAAGTAGATGTACTTACTTTTGAAATTGAGTCGGTAAATATAGATGCTTTAATTCAACTGGAAAAAGAAGGAAAAAAAGTATATCCAAGTTCAAAAACTTTAGAAAAAATACAAAATAAAGGGCGCCAAAAATTATTTTATAAGGAGAAAAAAATTCCTACCGCAGAGTTCGTTAGATTTTCTAACAAAACTCATCTTACAGAAGGGATTACAAGTAATAAAGTAAAACTACCTTTTGTATGGAAAAGCACGCAAGGGGGATATGATGGCAAAGGTGTTTGTATAATTAAATCAGGGGCAGACCTGGCAAAATTACCAGATACAGAGTGCATTGCAGAAAGCTTGATTGATTTTAAAAACGAGCTGGCGGTTATTGTAGCCCGAAGCCCTGGTGGGGAAATCAAAACATACCCTGTTGTAGAAATGGAGTTTCATCCGGAAGCCAATCAGGTAGAATATGTTATATGTCCAGCCAGAATAGAGGAAGAAATTGCAAAAAAAGCAATGAAAATTGCAGAAAAAGTATCTCAGGCATTTGAGCATGTTGGGATATTAGCGGTAGAAATGTTTCAAACGCAGGATGATGACATCCTTGTCAACGAAGTTGCTCCCAGACCCCATAACAGTGGTCATTATAGTATTGAAGCCAGTTATACCAATCAATTTGAGCAGCATATAAGAGCTATTCTGGATTTACCTCTTGGAGCTACAGAAAGTAAAGTAGGCGGTATTATGGTAAACTTGGTGGGTGCTGAAGGATATACCGGAGATGTAGTCTATAAAGATATAGAGTCCATCCTTAAAATGAAAGGTGTTACCCCCCATATTTACGGAAAAAAACAAACAAGGCCTTTTAGAAAAATGGGACATGTTACTATAATTCATGAAAACATTGATGAAGCCAGAAAGATAGCAGAGCAAGTAAAAAGTACAATAAAAGTAATTAGTACATAGAGGTTTGAGATGAAAAAATCTATTAACAGAAACATCTTTTCTAATTTTTTATTAAACAATTAATTATAAAACATACAATAAATAATGAGCAAGGTAGGAATTATAATGGGCAGTATAAGTGATATGCCTGTAATGGAAAAAGCTATTGAGGTTCTACAGGGCTTTGATATCGAAGTTGAAGTGGATATCGTTTCTGCACACCGTACCCCGGAAAAATTGTTTGATTATTCAAAAAATGCGCATACCAAAGGAATACAGGTAATTATTGCGGGTGCCGGAGGAGCTGCTCATTTGCCAGGCATGGTAGCTTCCCTGTCTCCTTTGCCTGTTATTGGTGTACCTGTAAAATCACGCAACTCTATAGATGGTTGGGACTCTGTATTATCTATTTTACAAATGCCAGGAGGAGTTCCTGTAGCAACTGTTGCTTTGGATGGGGCATTGAATGCCGGTATTTTGGCTGCTCAAATCCTGGGAGCCAGTGACAAATGTATATTAGATAAAATTATTATGTACAAAGAAGGATTGAAGCAAAAAGTTATTGAAGGAGCTAAACAAATAAAAAAGCAATAAAAAAAAAGAGCTACTTTTCAGTAGCTCTCTTGAATATCAGGTCTTACAAAAGAATATAACAATATTTATTAACCAACTTAAATATATTACACAAAAAATTCAACGTAAGACCATTACTCTTAAAACCTGAAACAAAGGTAAAACCTTACTTTGATTACACAATAAAAGTAATGTTAAATTTTACATACTTTTCGATAAAATACCTATATATTCGTTAAAAAGCATATTTTTGACATTTCCAAATGACTTTTGATTGAAAAAGCAGACATTAAAAACAAGTTATTAACCCAAAAAAACGTTTTTTTTAAAAATAAAAAGCAAAAGAGCCGCAAAAATTGCAGCTCTTTCATCAAATTTGGTCCTTAATATTAGAAACAATTATTAATATTCATACCCCAAATAAAAATAACCACCTGTTCTAATAACAGACCATACTAATAAACCTTGTCAAATCTATCTGTATATAGTTTAGTTTTGATAAAAACACAGATAACCATTGAGTGTTTTTCGACAAAAGGTTATTTTTTTCGACATAAGTAATAAAAACAAGAAATTATCACTATAAAATGAAAAACCCATTATTACAATTATTCGATACTGCTCCTTTTTCAGAAATAAAGCCCGAGCATTTTTTACCCGCAATCAAAAATGGTATCTCTATTGCTAAAAAAGAAGTAGATGCTATAGTTACTAATCCTGAACCAGCTTCTTTTTTGAATACTATAGAGGTTTTGGATTATTGCGGAGAACTTCTGGACAGAGTCACCAGTGTGTTTTTTAATTTGAATAGCGCCGAAACTAATGATGAAATTCAAAAAATAGCACAAGAAGCTTCTCCTTTACTTTCTGAATATAGTAATGATATAGCTCTTAATCTTGATTTGTTTAATCGAATTGAATCTGTCTATAAACAAAAAGATGTATTAAACCTTAATGCAGAACAGTCCAGACTGCTTGAAAAAAGATATAAATCATTTTCAAGAAATGGAGCTAATCTACCTGATGATAAAAAGGAAATACTTAGAGCAATAGACAAAGAACTTTCTACTTTAAGCTTAAAATTTGGAGAAAACATTTTGGCAGAGACCAATAAATTTGAAATGTTACTCACCGAAGAATCGGATTTATCTGGTTTACCAGAAGGGGCTAAAGAAGCTGCCAAAGCTATGGCTGAAGCCAAGGACAAAAAAGGTTGGTTAATTACTTTGGACTATCCCAGCTACATACCTTTTATTACGTATGCGGATAACAGGGAGCTACGAAAAAAACTTGCGCTTGCTTTTGGATCCAAAGGATTTAACAAAGACTCTTTGGATAATCAAGACATTGTTTTAAAAATAGCAACCCTTAGACACCAACGTGCTCTTTTATTAGGATATGCCTCACATGCAGATTATGTTCTTGAAGAGCGTATGGCAGAAGCACCAGACAGGGTATTTTCTTTTTTGAATGAAATTCTGGAAAAAGCAAAACCTGCTGCAGAAAATGAGTTTAAACAATTAGAAAATTTTGCCAAAGAATTAGATGGTATTGATGTGCTTCAAAAATGGGATGGTGCTTATTATTCTGAAAAATTAAAACAAAAACTTTTTGATCTGGATGACGAAAAGCTTAAGCCATATTTTAAACTGGAAAATGTAATTGATGGGGTATTTACGGTTGCCAATAAATTATTCGGGCTTCAGTTTGAAGAAACTAAAGATATAGACACTTACCATGAAGAGGTAAAAACATACAATGTTACAAATTGGGAAGGAAATTTTGTTGCTCTATTTTATGCAGATTTTCATCCAAGACCAGGAAAACGTAATGGGGCATGGATGACTTCATATAAATCACAAATGAGAAAAAATGGGGACAATATACGCCCGCACGTCTCTATCGTTTGTAATTTCACTAAACCTACTCCCAGCAAACCTTCTTTATTAACATTTAATGAAGTTACTACTTTATTTCATGAATTTGGTCATGCATTGCATGGTATGCTTGCAGATACAACTTATCCCGGTTTATCGGGAACTAGTGTATATTGGGATTTTGTAGAGTTGCCTAGCCAAATACTAGAAAATTGGTGTTATGAACAAGAAGCTCTTGAGCTTTTTGCTAAACATTATGAAACCGGCGAAGTAATTCCAATAGAATTAATTGAAAAAATCAAAGAATCTGCAACGTTTATGGAAGGGATGGCCACTCTTCGTCAATTAAGTTTTGGATTATTGGATATGTCATGGCATGCAAAAGATCCATCTGTGGTAAAAAACGTAAAAGAACATGAAAAAGAAACTTTTGCGGCTACTTCTTTATACCCCGATGTAGAAGAAAATTGTATGAGTACTGCTTTTTCACATATCTTTCAGGGAGGATACTCTGCCGGATATTACTCTTATAAATGGGCAGAGGTATTAGATGCTGATGCTTTTGAATATTTTAAAGAAAATGGAATTTTTAACAAAGAGATTGCCACCAAATTTAAAGATCATGTATTATCTAAAGGCGGAACTGAAAACCCAATGGTACTCTATAAGCGTTTTAGAGGTCAGGAACCCAAACCCGAAGCTTTATTAAAACGAGCAGGGTTATTAAAATAAATATCTCGATAAATGTCAAAAAGGGCTTGCCGGATTTTTAATCATAACAAACAACTTTTGGCAAGCCCAGAACTGACATCTTGATATTATATTTTATTTATGCAATACAAACACAATCATAACCTGTATTACTTTATAATCATCTGTTTTGTATAGCTTTTTGATCCATTAAAAAGTGTCAAGAAATATACTCCGGCAGAAAACTTTGAGGTGTTGACCTGCGTAGCTTTGTTTTTAAGCTTAATTTCTTGTACTATATTTCCTTTTACATCTACTACTAACACACTTCCTGATTTCCATAATCCATTATTAACCGTAATTTCTATATGATCTTCTGTTACAGGGTTAGGATAAAAATCAAAAGCCAAACTGTCATCTGCTAATAAATCAGCTACAGAATTTCTTGCAAAAAGACCTCCACAAGGTCCAATATGAGTCCAGCCAGTACTAGTTTTTTCATAAAGATTACCTTGATAGGTTACCCGATTACCTGGTTGATATGTTTCAGAAGAGCTATATGGCGGAACTCCTGCACAAGGATCACTACTTCCTCCTTGGGTAGTTACGTTTATTACATTACTTGCAACAGATACATTGCCCGCAGCATCTTTTGCTTTTATACTAAATGTGTATGCAGTACCAGCTGTTAACCCTGTTATATTAGCAGTAGTTCCTGAAACGGAAGTTTCAACCGCAGTTCCTTTATACACATCATATCCGGTCACACCAACATTATCTGAAGAAGATGTCCATGATAGTGTTAAAGTAGTCTGTGCCACATTTGATGAAGCTAAACCTGTAGGAGCAGAAGGTGCTTGGGTATCTCCCCCACCGGATCCTCCAATTACAACTGTATAATCTTCTACTTCTCCATATTCAAAAGATTCGCAAGATGTAGGCACTGCATTATATTTCATAGATACCCGCATTCTTGTACTTCCATCTTTTGCTCCAGAAGGTACTGTAAAACTACCACTTACCGGAGTTGTTTTGGATGCTGCCTTGCTCCATACTAATTCTCCTGCATCTTCAAAATCTTTATCTTGATTATAATCTATCCAAACTGCATATCCTTCATTATAAGAAGACCCGCTCCATGTTGGTGTAATAGTAATAGTATTTGATGATCCTTTAGACAAGTTAGCAGACTCGGCAGTAAAGTCACTATACCCACCATTTCCAGCAGTAGAAGTTTTATTAATAGTTCCCAAAGTTACTTTACCTATATACTCATCTGATGTTTTTTGCCCATTAGAAGCACAGTAACTTGTTGGGTTTGGATCACCACCAGAACCTGCATTAGATATCTCTATAAGATATTCTAAGGCCAATTTTGCAAACTTGGCTGCATGTGTTGCATTTGCAGTAGGAAATTTGGACGATGTGTCTCCAGATGTATGTATATTAGGGTTGCTTTCGCTAAATTTTGCTTCAATAGGAAATGCTGTTTCGTATCCTTGTTGCGCAAAACTATGATGATCAGAACAACCATAGTTACAAGCAGAATTATTATAAGTGATCTTATGTGTTCCCGAAGCATTATAATGATCCATTAATTTCTTTAAAAAATTATTTAAAGAAGTGCTATTATAAGAATCTGTAGTTATAAAAACATCTTGTGCAGATCCTTTATAATTAGTCATATCTAATTGCATATAGCTAACTATATTTACATTACGGTTTTTATAATCCCTCGCAATCTCTTTAGATCCTACCAAACCAACTTCTTCGGCAGCAAATGCCATAAATTCTACAGTTCTTTTTGGTTTGTAATTCATGCTAAATAAAACTCTGGCAACTTCTGTAATAGTAGCAATACCAGATGCATTATCATCTGCTCCCGGGGCATTACTTTGATCCCGTGGTGATGTCGAATCCAAATGCCCCCCAAGTACCACATACTCATCTGGCTTTTCTGTTCCTTTTATAGTCATTATAACAGATGGCATTGAAGTATTAGAATGGTTTACCAATCTAACAGATACATCACTACGATTTCCTGCCAAACCTTCCCACTTTACTTTTAAATCTGTAGAAGCTTTTTTTGCACTAGCTGTAGTATGATAACGAGTACCATAATTCTCTAATTCTTTTATTTGTCTATCGATATTGGTATTATTAACCAATCCTAAACTTTGATTTACCAATTGATCCTGAGTAATTTCAAAAGCTACAGCTCTTTTTGCAAAAGAAGTTTTTTGCTTATCGATAGAAATAATCTGTTGAATAGCTTGTAGAGCTTCTTCTTTTGAAGATTCATAAAAATAGCCTGGCCCGTGTTTCAATCCAGTATGATGTAGTTCTTCTGCCGAATGGTTATTGAGCATTACTGCACTATATTCGTTTACCGACTTAATAATTTTTACATCATCAGGGTGGTCTTTTTTTAATTGTAATGCACTCTGAGTGTCCATAGTGGCGTAAAACATACCTTTACGCTCTTGGGCGTACAAAGATGCACATATACTTAATGACATCGTTAAGATAAATAGATTAATTTTTTTCATTTTTAATTTTGATTTGTTGAGTTATACAATTTGTGTTTAAATAGTTTAAAAGAGATAACACCAAATACTAAAAGACATTCTATTTCAAAAAAGTAGAAATCAATAACCTCGGAGCAAACTCACGAGATATACTTCTGAAAAAATATATTTTATTTTCGAGGCAAATTTTGGGAAATTAAAAACCTGCTATAAGGAATAAAAAACATGATAATCGTTTGATTGTAAAAAAAACAGAGTTCTACCTTAAAAACTAACATAGTTTATATATGCGTTTCATCTTATTCTTTTTAATAAAAACAGCATCCCTGCACCTCTTAAAAAATAAGTATAAATAAAATATATGCTCTTTTTTTAAATACTAAATTTTTCAGAAATAAATGAATTATAGGCTACAAAAAAGTATAGTGGATTATTTCTATATTTTGTCTGTAATTAAATAAATAGCATTAATTCATCATGGCATATTGATAATATGATGAGGAATAAATATCCTTATTACAGAGATGGAGTAAGTTTTGAGATTTCATGAAGTTAATTTTTTGAGTTTGTGTTTGTGTAAAGTTATTAGTAAACGAATTTATTAAAAATACCATCATGAAAGCAATATGTTTATGTCCTATATCCTATATAAGATGTCCTAAAACATAATTTAGTACACTTTTAATTATAAATAATGCTTTACAAGCATTATTCTTATAGAAATATTACAACTATATTTTTAGCACTTAAATTAATTTTATTTTCAATATTTTTTGAAAGTTTAATATTTTTTATATATTTGAAACATGAATTATGATGAAGCTAAAAATAAGTTTATATCTACTTGGGGATCCCTCGGCACTTTATGGGGAATAAATAAAGCTATGGCACAAATACATGCCTTATTATTAATCTCTCCAGAACCTCTCTCTATGGAAGACATTATGGAACAATTACAAATATCGAGAGGTAATACCAGTATGAATCTTCGCCAATTAATGGACTGGGGTATTGTTTTTAAAGAAAATAAAATGGGGGAACGAAAAGAATACTTCACTTCAGAAAAAAATGTACAGGAACTAGCAAGACAAATAGCTAAAGAAAGAAGCAGAAGAGAGCTACAACCAACAATTAAAATATTAAATGATGTTTCTAATATTGAAGAAGACGGAACCTCTAAAACAAAAGAATTGATAAAACAAACCAAAGCATTGCACGAAATGGCAAATAATCTGGATATCATGATGAATAAAGTGGTTGGACAAGATCAAAACTGGGTCACAAAAGCTTTGATAAAACTTATTAAATAACAATGCAAAAATACGAAGGAGTTTTTCTCCTTTTTATTTAAAATTTATGTTTCAATATTTTCTGAAAATTTAAAACAATAAAAACTATGACCTTGACTATACCAAATTGGTTACTAATTACAGGAGGAATTGGTCAAATATTTACAGCATTAATATATCCTTATATACGACATAAAGTATTTGATTGGTATACCGATGTAAAAAAGTTAAAACCTCTTAACCAGGAAATTGCAAAAACTTATGGAAGATACATTCAAGGTCTTAATTTTTCTTTTGGATGTATCGCAATCCTAATCCCGGAAAGCCTGAAAAATCAAACAGAACTAGCAATTGCCATAACTGGTCTTATCGCTGCTTATTGGGTAGGAAAAGTAATAACTCAAATTGCCTATTACCCTATGTATGATATTCCTAAAAAAAGAATATTCAAACTCGGCAGTTATTTCATGAATTGTTTATTTGTTCTTTTTGCTACAATCTACACTCTATTAGCAATATACAACTGTACAGGATTTTTTTAACCTTTAACAAAACCACTACGTATGAGCACCTTAACCCTTTTAGATAAATTAAGATTTAAAAAATCTGCTTCAAAAGAAAAAATAATACGTTTTTATGATGAAGCAACCGAAGATTATAAATTCTGGAGTACAGATTTTAATATGCACTTTGGATACTACATCCCTTTTAAAACCAATGTATTTAAACGAGATTCTATGCTTAATCAAATGAACCAACAGGTTTTTGATCGTTTACATGTTCCTAAACAAAACTCGTTGGTGGCAGATCTTGGTTGTGGTATTGGTGGCACCATACAATATGGGTTAAAAAAATATCCATTACTTTATATCATAGGTGTAACACTATCTCCTTTTCAAGCTAAAGAAGGAAACAAAAGGCTACAGCACAAAAACGGATTAATCCTAGAAGAAAATTATTGTAACACCTCTTTCAAAACCAATAGTGTAAATGGTGCTTATGCTATCGAGAGTTTTTGTCATTGTGGACACAATAAACAGGCTTTACAAGAAGCGTACAGAATATTAAAACCAAATTCTAAATTAGTTATAGCAGATGCCTTTTTAAAACAAGAAGAAGAACATCTATGTATTGGCAGTAATTATTGCTATGAACAATTATGCAAAGGCTGGAGTTTGGAAGGTTTAGGTAATATTGACAAAGTGAAGGATACACTGTATCAAATCGGATTTAAAAATATAAATATTGAAGATGTATCCTTTAAAGTAGCCCCATCTGTGCTACATGTACCCTTTGCTATTACTGGTTTTATAATTAAAACCCTGATAAAGAAAAAACCATTAAAACCTCAAAGTTTAAAAAATTTAAAAGGATCCCTATTTGCCCTATTATCGGGATTACATATAAAAAACTTTGGATACTATATAATAACCGCAGAAAAATAGATCGATAATGAAAAAAATGGTAATCGCAGCCGGAACAGGCTTTTTAGGAAAAATAGTAACCGAGTATTTCAAAACAAAAGTAAAAACTATTATTATACTAACTCGTGGAAAAAACAAGGAAATAAACAATATTAAATATGTGAATTGGGATGCCAAAACCATCGGGAATTGGGCAAACGAAATCAACAATGCAGATGTATTGATAAATCTAACTGGAAAATCAGTGGACTGCAGGTATAATAAAAAGAATAAAAATCTTATTTTATCGTCCAGGACAGACTCTACCATCGTATTAGCTGAAGCAATCCAAAAATGTACAAACCCGCCCAAAATTTGGTTAAATTCCTCTACAGCTACCATTTATCGTCATTCATTAGAAAAAGAAATGGATGAAATTAATGGAGAGACAGGCACAGGGTTCTCTGTAAATGTTGCTAAATCCTGGGAAAAAGCATTGTTTAAACAACAAACTTTGAATACAAGAAAAGTAGCTTTAAGAACCGCTATTGTTTTAGGTAAAAACGGCGGAGCTTTACATCCTATTTTAAATTTAACGAGAATTGGTTTTGGTGGAAAACAAGGTTTGGGAAATCAAAAAATAAGTTGGATACACGAATTGGATTTTGCCAGAAGTATAGAATTTATAATCCATACCAAAAAAATTGAAGGGGTAATTAACATTGTTTCCCAAAAACCTTGTACAAATTCAATTTTTATGAAAACCCTTAGAAAAATTATACGTGTTCCTTTCGGAATACCAATACCAAAACCTCTGCTAGAGTTTGGAGCCAGATTAATAAAGACAGAAACAGAGCTCATCCTAAAAAGCAGAAATGTAATCCCTGAAAAACTTGAAAATCACGGATTCAAATTTAGATACCCCGAGCTTAAAACAGCAATAAACCATCTAGTTCATTAGCACATGACAACCATATATTTAGAAACCGAAATAAAAGCACCATTACACCAAGTATTTGACCTGTCAAGAAGTATTGATTTTCATATAATATCTGCTAAAAAAACAAAGGAAAAAGCAATCGCAGGACGAACATCTGGGCTAATAGGACTATCAGAAACCGTTACCTGGAAAGGAAAACATTTTGGCATATATCTTACTCACAAAAGTGAAATTACCACTTTTGAATATCCAAATAATTTTACAGACGAAATGGTAAAAGGGCATTTTACATACTTTAAACATCAGCATTATTTTTACACAATCAAATCCAGCACCAAAATGGTAGATATACTTGAATATGAAACACCTCTGGTTTTTTTAGGAAAACTACTGGATACCCTATTTCTAAAAAAGTATCTTACCAGGTTTCTTATATCCCGTAATCAATCTATAAAATCATACTTAGAAAACAATACAACAGAAAAAATAAGTTAATAATATAGTTAAATTTATGGCAGGAAGAAAAAAAAAACAGACTTAGCTCTTTGATTTGCTAAGGGCAAACAGCCACGGTACTTTTTTATTCTGAAACAGGTGCTTTATTACCGTAAATTCCAAAGTATAAATGGTATAAAATAAAGTTTAAAAAACAGGGAACCAAAAAATTAAGAAAAGCCATCAATTTTATTTTAATCGATGGCTTATCAAATTCACTTTATAATATCAAAAATACCATAAGATCAAGGATGTATTTACCAAGACCAGACTTTATATGATGATGTTTTATCATTCCATGATTTTCTCCAGAACCACCATCCCGAAAGTGTGTAATTTCTTAAATCTTTTGCTCCAGCAACAGTTTGATTATATGGAGAATAAAAATTTAAGGTCCTGCCATTATAACAATTATGTTGATACAGTCTTATATATGCTCTGCGTCCCCATGGTTTTGTAACTCTTAGAGAAGACATGTGATCGTTATAACTTCCTAAATCCCAATCTTTATAGAAATATTTATTAGTTCTTCTTATACCTGTCATTTCAGTAACATAGTTAATATGATAGTAAAAATAGAAGGTTCCGCTTCCATTAACAGATCCATCAACACAAGCTTCTTTTACGACTTGTTGTTCTGATGTTTCTTTAGGAAAATCCCCTGCTATTTTTTCTACATAACGATCTACTTCTTCATTGGTTTTAAAAACTTTTACATTGATAGCGGTTTCTCCTTCTTTGTGATCTTCAAAAAACAATCCTTGAGGAGCATCTTCTTTCCCAAAAATTCTTTCTGCCATTTGTACATCTCCATCTACTTTTACTATTTGAGATTCTTTTGTATCCAATACATACAAGATTTTAAATTTTTCTCCATAGTAGTCATAGTTATGTACGATTTCTACAATTCCTGTTTCTGCAACTTTGTTTTGAAGTTTTTTTGTGTTTTCAATATTTGATTCTTCAATATTTAATTCTTCTTTATCACAACTTGTGACCATAAAAAAAAGAATAAAAAATGGTAAATAAAGTTTAAAAAATGTTTTCATTTTGTGTGGGTTTTAAGATTCCTACTCTTTTAGAGGCTTTTCGGATTTCGCCCTATACTATTACTTATTTCAATGCCTTTTAATAATATAATAGTACATATTAAATATATCTCTTATTAACCAAACACAAAAGGGAATTATTTCTTTTTAATGAATATAAAAACTCAAAAAAACTACTCATATCCATCACATAGTGAAACAGTTACACCCGTAAAAAAACCAAGGGAAACCAACGTTTAAGCAAAAAAAACATAGCTAATCCGCCACTAAGAATTATCACTAATCAAGGTGTACTACTGGATACTTCAAGCACTTTGCCGTTATAGAATTTATTTCCTGTCAAAGAAAATTCTTTTATATAATCTGCCATTTCAACAGCGGTTAAGGGTGCCTTATAACCGGGGAATGCTTCTTCTAGCATTTCGGTTTGTACTGCCCCTAATGCCAGAACATTAAAAGCAATACCACTTTCTTTATATTCTTCTGCCAATAACTCGCTTAATGTAATAACTGCTCCTTTACTTGAGCTATATGCTGCTAACCCCGGGAATTTCATACTACCTTGTATTCCTCCCATACTACTTATAGTAACTACATGACTACCAGGTTTCATATAAGGCAAAATTAATCGTATAATTTCGGCTACACCAAAAACGTTTACTTTATACACTTCTTCAAAATCTTGAGTAGAAATTTCATCAAAAGGTTTGTTTACTAATTTACCAGCATTATTAATCAAAATATCTACTTCTTTCCAAACAGAGGCAATATAATCTGTCATTTTTTTAAGATCTTTTGATTTACTAATATCAAAAGAAAATGTATGTATGTTTTTATGTTGCAATGCCGCAACAGGAAGCTCATTTCTAGAAAGTGCCAAGACTTGATGTCCCGCATCTGCACATTGTTTTGCTAATTCGTACCCTATACCTCTGCTAGCTCCGGTAATGATGATTTTTTTCATTTTTTTTATAGAACATACTCGCCGCAACACGGGAGATCTTTTAATTTTTATTTATTTAACGTAATCTCTTTATTGGTTGTGTTTGCCATTTTTACTATTGCCGGAACACAATCATTGATAAACTCTGCTATAAATTCATAGTTCATTTCGGAAGCCTCATCATCTACATGGTGGTAATAGTTATAATTAGTAAAATCAAAGGTCGAAATTGTTTGGCAAGGCACTTTAAATTGCATGTAGAATGGATAATTATCACTTCTCATAAACAATTGAAACTCCTTTGCTTTTGGCAAGTAACCGATAAATTCTGAGCCCACATAATCATTTATCTTTTCTGCCATATTAGATTTGTCATACCCTGTTATATATGCTTTATAGGGTTTATCTTTTAATGGTACTCCTATCATTTCAAAATTGACCATAGTATATACCTCTGTATTTTTATTTTTTAGTAGGTTTGCCAAATGTTCAGAACCTAACAAACCTTTTTCTTCTGCCCCAAACAGTACAAAAAGAATACTACGTTTGTTATTTTTTAATTGTGCAAACTGTTTTGCCATAGACAGTACAGCGCTGCTTCCTGCTGCATTATCATTGGCCCCATTAGCAATAGTATCCCCGTTTACCTCGTTTCCTGTACCTATATGATCAAAATGTGCTCCCAGTATAATAAACTCATTTGCCAGTACAGGATCTGTTCCTTTAATAAACCCTACAATGTTATATGTTTCTATACCTGTTGCTCTAAAGGTATCTCTATAGGTTTCAAAATAAGGAGCTACACCATATTTTTTAAATTCTTCTTCAATAAACTTCGCTGCTTTTTCAAGACCTTCACTGCCGGTATCGCGTCCCCCCAATTCGTCACTCGCCAAAAAACCAATAATATCTTTAATTTCTGAGGATTTGATTTTTTCCAGGATTTGATTTTCAGTTGTGTTGGCTTGTGGTTGCGCTATAGTTGTTTGCTTACAATTAATAAACAAAACTGAGATCAAAATAATAAAAATGTTTTTATGCATAATACTGTTTTTATGTAAAAAGCTAGTTAGTACTAATTTATCTGTTAAACCCGGATTATCAATGTTATTAAGTTAAGCTGTATCTTTTTGAGGATTAAATATCTGTAAAAGCAAAATACCTCTTTACTTCCATCATGGATTCCTGCCTACGCTGGACAAGCAGAAAGCATTGTGTTTTGGTTATTTTGTTATCCCGGCAATTTGTCATCCCGTTGAAGAACGAGACTGGAATCCATCATTAACAAATTTTAAATCCATAGTTTAAATTCTTAACTTAACGACATTGCCCGGATTATGTAACAGAAAATCTATTATACTTTTAATCTACTGTAAATACAACTGTTACCCTTAATTTTTTAATTAACCATAGCCCTTCGATAAACTCAGGATAAACTGCTATGCAAAAACTAAGAAACTCATTGTATTTATGGTAGTTCAAAGTCTCATCCCGAAGTTCTGTTACATAATCCGGATTTAAGTTATTTTCAAAGATAAAAAATCCTGCTTCTAATGAAGCAGGATTTTACCATCAATGTTTTGTATTGATTATATAATTATGCCAGCATTGTTACCGGGTTTTCAATATACTGCTTTAAGGTTTGCAAAAATTGCGCTCCTGTTGCTCCATCAACTGTTCTGTGGTCGCATGCCAAAGTCACTTTCATTGTGTTACCAACCACAATTTGCCCATTTTTTACTATTGGTTTTTCTACAATTGCTCCTACTGATAAAATAGAAGAATTGGGCTGGTTAATAATAGATGTAAACTCCTGAATACCAAACATTCCTAAATTAGAAACGGTAAATGTACTACCGCTCATTTCCTGAGGGGTTAGTTTTTTATTACGAGCTCTTCCTGCCAAATCTTTAACTTTGGCTCCTATTTGAGTAAGAGACATTTGATCTGTAAAAGGCAATACAGGTACCACTAAACCATCTGGCACTGCTACTGCCACACCTACACTAATATGCTTGGCATATTTTGTTGCAACATCTGTCCATTGTGTATTGACTTGCGGATGTTTACGAAGTGCCATAGCGCATGCCTTAACTACTATATCATTAAAAGACACTTTGGTATCCGGTAATTCATTTATGTTTTTACGAGAAGCAATTGCGTTCTCCATATTTATCTCGATAGTAAGATAATAATGCGGGGCATTAAATTTGGAGGCCGAAAGAGATTTGGCTATTGCTTTGCGCATTTGTGAATTTTTC
Source organism: Aquimarina sp. (assembly GCF_977115655.1). NCBI lineage: Bacteria > Pseudomonadati > Bacteroidota > Flavobacteriia > Flavobacteriales > Flavobacteriaceae > Aquimarina > Aquimarina sp. The sequence goes on along the minus strand of NZ_CDSBKO010000040.1, from coordinate 7,638 downwards.
ACTTCTTCAAAGCTTTCTTCTCCTGCCGGCGTATATACTTGTACCGCTGGTTTAGAAACAGTCTCTGCTTCGGATAAAGAAATGTTTTCTTTTGCTATTGGTGCATAAGATTCTACATCTTTTTTTACGATACGTCCATTCTCTCCGGATCCTTTTACTTTACTAAGGTCAATCCCTTTGTCTGCCGCTATTTTTTTTGCTAAAGGAGATACAAAAACCCTACCTCCAGAAACGTTTGATCCTCCAGAAGCTATTGTTTCTGGCTCTGCTTTTTTTTCTTCTGTTTTAGCAGTTTCTTTTGGCTTAACCGTTTTTGATTTTGAAACACCTCCTTTAAGGTTTGTTATATCTGTTCCTGCTGGTCCAATAATTGCCAGTAAAGCATCTACAGGAGCTGTTTGCCCTTCTTCAATACCAACATGCAAAAGAGTTCCGTTATAAAAAGATTCGAACTCCATTGTAGCTTTATCTGTTTCTATTTCTGCAAGAATATCCCCTTCTTCAACAGTATCTCCTACTTTTTTCAACCAAGTGGCAACAGTTCCTTCTTCCATAGTATCACTAAGTCTAGGCATGGTGATAACTTCTACTCCTTCAGGTATTTCTGTGTTTTTTTGAGAGGGATCGGGTTCGTTTTTTTCTTCTGCTTTTGGTTTTTCTGTGCTAACAGATGTATTACCATTTAACAGATCCGAAATATCTTCGTTTTCGTCTCCTATAATTGCCAACAATTGATCTACAGGGGCTGTCTGACCTTCTTCAATACCAATATGAAGCAGTGTTCCTTCATAAAAAGACTCAAACTCCATCGTAGCTTTATCCGTTTCTATTTCAGCAAGAATATCTCCTTCGCTAATCTTATCTCCTTTTTTAACAAGCCACTTCGCAACAACTCCTTCTTCCATGGTGTCGCTCAATCGCGGCATATTAATTACTGTAGCCATAATCTATTGTGGTTTGTGTGGTAAAAATGGGTAATTTTTCTGGTCGTATACAACATCATACATTACGTTCTTATCCGGGAACGGGGATTCTTCTGCAAATTTTTGACATTCTGCCACCCTGTCTTTTACTCTTTGATCTATTTCTTCAATTTCCTGACTGGTAGCATAATTTTCTGCTTTAATAATATCCAAAACCTGGGTTATAGGATCTATTTTTTGATATTCTGCTACTTCCTCTTTGGTACGATATTTTTGGGCATCACTCATAGAGTGTCCTCTATATCTATATGTTTTCAACTCTAAGAAAGATGGTCCTCCTCCTGTTCTTGCTCTGGTGATCGCCTCATCCATGGCTTCTGCTACTTTTACAGGGTTCATTGCATCTACTGGCCCGCAAGGCATTTTATAACCCAGTCCTAGTTTCCATATATCTGTATGATTAGCGGTTCTTTCAACAGATGTCCCCATGGCATACCCGTTGTTTTCTACACAAAACACTACAGGCAGATTCCAAAGCATTGCCAGGTTAAAGGTCTCGTGCAAGGATCCTTGTCTGGTAGCTCCATCCCCCATAAAAGTTAAGGTTACAGCATCTCTTTTATTATACTTATCTGCAAATGCCAAACCGGCACCCAGAGGTATCTGCCCTCCTACGATGCCATGTCCTCCATAAAATCGATGCTCTTTTGAAAAAATATGCATAGACCCTCCCAGACCTTGGGATGTACCAGTTGCTTTACCATATAACTCTGCCATTACTCGTTTTGGATCTACCCCCATACCAATTGGCTGCACATGGTTACGATATGCAGTAATCATCTTATCTTTGGTAAGATCCATAGCATGTAAGGCTCCTGCCAAAATCGCTTCCTGACCATTATATAAGTGTAAAAAACCTCTTACTTTTTGTTGAATATAAACCTGAGCCAGCTTATCTTCGAATTTTCTCCAGAAAAGCATTTCTTCGTACCAATTTAGGTAAACATCTTTGGTTATCTTTTTCATTTATAATTGTGCTGATGTATATGTATAAAAAACTAGTTTCAAAACTAGCAATTATTTAATTTTCTCCTTATTTTTTATAGAGAACAAAAAAACAAAAATAACATATTCGAAATTAAGGAAAAAGGAGTTTGCCCATAAAATCAACGAAAACGTTATAAATATGAATTATCAAAGACTAATGGCAAAATATTTGATAATGAAAATGACTTTACAACTTTGCCTGTTTCTCCCATAAAATATATAGTTATAGGCAAATTTTGCTTGACCTCGTATTCTGCTATTGCCTGCCTGCAAGCTCCACACGGAGGTGTTGGAGTAAGTAGTTTATGTTTTAATGATTTGGCGGTTAATGCCATTGTAGTAATAGAAACGTTAGGAAAATTAGCTCCGGCATAATAAATTGCGGTTCGCTCTGCACATAACCCGGATGGATAACAAGCATTTTCCTGATTATTTCCCAGAATAATTTCTCCGTTTTCTAACAAAAGTGCTGCTCCGACTAAAAATTCTGAATAAGGAGCATACGCCTTATCTCTAATCATCATAGATTGCTTCATTAATTTTTGAATATCTTCTGGTAATTCATCATAAGAATCATAGACTTGTAAAACAGATTTTATTTCAATTTCTTTCATATAGTATTATTTCTTTTAACACTTTAAACACTTAAACAAACGTTTTCTATAATTATTAACCAGAATACATTTATTTTAAAAAGTCACTATATTATTATGTTTACAATGTACTACAAACAAAAAAAGTATCAAACCTAATAAAGTCTGATACTTTTTCTATATTTCTATTATTTTTTTAGTCGTAATATTCGTCTCCAAAATTAAACGAAAGACCAAAACGTAATGTTCCTTCTAATGGGCTCTTAACTGCCGAAGTAGAGAATAAATAAGATATATCCAGATTTATAATATTATACTTAAATCCTGCCCCTAATGATAAAAATTTACGAGCTCCTTTTTCTTCGCTTTCATTAAAATATCCGGCTCTAAAAGCAAATACATCCTGATACATATATTCTGCACCCAGTGCCCATGTCATTTCCTTTAGTTCTTCGCTAAATCCATCTGGCGCATCCCCCCATGAAGAAAAAATAGATCCAAATGCACTTTTATTATTGTACTCGGTATTAGCTGCCTTTTGTTCTTCTGGAGTTACTATTCCATTTCCATCCGCATCCGGATCTAAAGGAGTAGGAACTAATAATTTACTAATTTCTATAGATGGTGTAATTCGATTCTCTTCGTTAAATATAAAATCAAAAGAGCCTCCCAGTCTAAAATTAGTAGGTATAAAATTTTCTTGTCCGGCATCATCATATTTTATTTTTGGCCCTATATTAGATATGGTAGCACCTGCTCTCCATCTACCATTAAAAGAGTCAAAAGCTATCTCATCACTTCTGTAAAAACCTGCAATATCTACTCCAAAGCTTCCTGCAGCACTTGCGTCATTTTCTGGTCCTTGCAACCTAAGGTCAGAACGTAAATAACGTCCTGCTACTGCCATAGAAAATCTTTCATCCAATTTTAAAGCATAAGAGATATCCAATGTTAACTCATTAGGTTTTTGAACATTGGGCTCATCGTTAGGCCCTTGTCTAAACTCTATATCCCCCAGACTAAAATATCTAAAACTTGCGGCTACAGCGCTTCGTTCATTAAGGCGGTTATAATAGTTAACATTTCCCAAAAATATATCATTAACAAGACTACTTAAATAAGGAGTATAATTAACCCCAACTCCTTGTTTGTTTTTTATAAATGCGTATTTAGCCGGATTCCATTGTTGTGAAAATGCGTCTGCAGAAGTAGCAACCCCTTGGTCTGCAAGACCTGCCGCTCGTGCGTCTGCCGCAATTAATAAAAATGGCGTTGCAGTCGTTATCGCCCTGTTTTTTTCCTGAGCCTGCGTTTTAAGAGTTAAAAATGTAACACACGCTAAGCTAAGGGTTAATATTCTTTTCATATCCTTTAAAAATTGAGTTTGACAAATATATAGTTATTTAGTTACTAAGAATAGTGAGTTCTTATTTTTTTTAGTTGATTGCTTATAAACGTCAATTTTATAGATATCTTATATTTTATCCTGTTTTATATAAATAAAGTTTAATAATTGTTTCTGTTTTCTACAAAATTTCAGAGAAAATAAATTGTAATTTGCGCTCATATATTTAGTGATTATTGAGTAAGACTTAAGTCCTCGATAGCTAAATAATTTTACAAGGTAGTTTTACAATTATTATGTCTCAAACACCTTATACAAGATCATAAACAGATTTTTAACAATTTATATTTTTAGTTTTTACTAGGGGATAAATAATAAACTTATTAATATTGCGTTAAACCAAAAGTCGTTATAAATTCATAAAAAAATGTGAATTGATAATATTTTGAAAAAATTAGGGGAATTTTAACGTTTATTAATTATATTGCGAGCCCTAATTTCTACTTTAACGAACTTAAGATTATGAAAAACGCGTTTATTTTTAAGTCGCTAATGGTACTCTCCATTAGTGTATTATTTTTTAGTTGTTCTAAGAACAATTACGGGAGTAATTCTAGAGCTACGGGTTGGGAATACAACTCTAAGGATGGTGGCTTTCAAGTAGCTACAAATTACAAAGAACAAGAAACCGGACCAGGGTTGGTATTCATTGAAGGTGGTACTTTTACTATGGGACGTGTACAAGATGATGTAATGCACGACTGGAACAATACTCCTAGCCAGCAGCACGTTCAATCTTTTTATATGGATGAAACAGAGGTTACCAATGTGATGTATCTGGAATATTTGGATTGGCTAAAAGGAGTTTACCCCCCTACTGAACCAAAATACAGAAATATTTATTACGGGGCACTTCCTGATACTTTAGTTTGGAGAAACAGACTTGGTTTTAATGAAATGATGATAAATAACTATTTGCGTCATCCCGCTTATGCAAATTATCCTGTTGTAGGTGTAAATTGGATTCAGGCAATAGAATTCAGTAACTGGAGAACCAATCGTGTTAATGAAAGAATTCTTGAAGAAGAAGATGTAATCAAGAAAAATGCTCCTTTTGAAGATGTATCAGCAGAAAGTACTTTTGACACAGAAACTTATTTAAACGCTCCTTCACAAACTTATGGTGGTAACGATGAAGCTACCAGAGGAGGCAGAGCTTCTGAAAGATATGAAAAAAGAAATGACTCTACCGGTTTATATATACAACGAAAAGACGGGTTACTTTTGCCTAAATACAGACTCCCTACTGAAGCGGAATGGGAGTATGCAGCTTTAGCACTAGTAGAGCTTAGAAGCTACAATATATATCGTGGTAAGAAAAAATATCCATGGAGTGGTAAATATACTCGATCCGGAGCAAGAAGAACAAGAGGTGACCAATTGGCAAACTTTAAGCAAGGAGATGGTGATTATGGTGGAATAGCAGGATGGAGTGATGATGGAGCAGATATTACCGCACCAGTAAAATCTTATGAGCCTAATGATTATGGTTTATACGATATGGCAGGAAACGTTGCTGAGTGGGTAGCAGATGTGTACCGACCAATTGTAGATGATGAATACAATGATTTTAATTACTACAGAGGTAATGTGTATACCAAAAATGCTATCAATCCTGATGGAACTGTAAAAATAGTTATGACAGACTCTATTGTTTATGATACGCTTAGTAATGGTAAAATCATAGCAAGAGTATTGCCTGGTGGAATTTTACAAGTTCCTATCGATGAAAACGAAACCTACATGAGAACTAATTTCACCGATAGTGACAATAGAAACTACAGAGATGGGGATAAGAGTTCTTCCAGATATTATGAGGGTTATCAAGACCAAAATACCCCAAACAGAAGAATGTACAATGCTCCTATTCATTATGTAGGACCTGATGCTGAAGATAGTACAAAAATGGACAGACGATATGATGAGTCTACAAAAAGAACTACTATCGTTGATAATAAAGTACGTGTATATAAAGGAGGATCATGGAAAGACAGAGCATACTGGTTAGATCCTGCGCAAAGAAGATTTATGCCTCAAGATATGGCTACAGACTATATTGGTTTTAGAAACGCAATGTCCCGTGTTGGTACCAAAGCTAAAAAGCAAAAAACACCAAGACATCAAAAACCTAAAAAATAATAAATTATATTTATTATAAAGTTCGTTATAAATTACTTAAAGCCCTGACAAAATTTGTGCAGGGCTTTTTAATACCAAATAATTAATGACCATTTCTCAACTACACCAATTGTTTTTAGTAAGTAACGGTGTGTGTACCGATACTAGAAAAATTAACCAAAACTCGATTTTTTTTGCTTTAAAAGGGGATAATTTTAACGGAAATACATACGCAAAAAAAGCATTAGAGCTTGGTGCAAACTATGCTATAGTAGATGAAGTAAAATATAACATTTCAGAAAAATGTATTCTTGTAAATGATGTTTTAAAAACAATGCAAGACCTGGCTTCTTATCATCGGCAATATCTTGATATCCCTGTCATTGCTTTAACAGGAAGTAATGGAAAAACCACTACCAAAGAATTGATTAACTCTGTGCTTTCTTCTCGGTTTAAAACAACGGCTACTTTGGGGAACCTAAATAACCATATAGGTGTCCCACTTACTCTTTTGTCCATGACAAAAGATACCGAAATAGGAATTATAGAAATGGGAGCCAATCATATTGGAGAGATAGCTTTTTTATGTACCATTGCCAAACCTGATTATGGTTATATTACTAATATTGGCAAAGCCCATCTGGAGGGCTTTGGATCTATTGAAGGAGTCTTGAAAGGTAAAACAGAGCTTTATGACTATTTAAAAAAGCAAAATAAATTGGTTTTTCTAAATGTTGAAGACGAAAAGCTTTTTTATGCATCACAAGGAATAAAAACATATACTTTTTCTAAATCCACTAGTAGTAATGTTACTATAGAATTAGCGGATGTTAATCCTAATGTAACTGTTTTTTACCAAGATATTATAATCGAAACCAATCTGATTGGTGAATACAACTTTACCAATATAGCTGCTGCAATTGCAATAGGAAATTATTTTAATATTACTGCCGGTGAAATTAAAACAGCCATTGAGTCCTACATCCCTACAAATAATCGTTCCCAAATAATTAAAAAACAAAAGCACACTATTATTCTGGATGCATATAATGCAAATCCTACCAGTATGACCGCAGCAATAAATAATTTTGCACAACTAAAATATAGTTCCAAAATTGTTTTTTTAGGAGATATGTTCGAACTGGGAAAGGAGGCAACAATAGAGCATCAAAAAATAGCAGACCAGATTAGCGAAACAAAAGTTAATGAGATTTATCTTATAGGAAATATTTTTTTTGATACCAAATGTAACGATCCGCGTATTAAAAAATTCAGATCTTATGAAGATCTAGAAATTAACTGGCATCTAAAAAATAGTGAAGATGCTATTCTTATTAAGGGGTCCCGGGGAATGAAACTGGAAAGAATTTTAGATCTGTTTTAACCATTATCATCACTCATAAACAAATCTACCAATGTCGTTAAGTTACCCTGTATCTTTTGAGTATTAAATATCTGTAAAAGCAAAATAGCCCTTTACTTCCATCATGGATTCTGGCCTGCGCCGGATGAACTGTGCTTAAAAACAAATATTTGGTTGATAATTTTCTAT
>NZ_CDSBKO010000039.1:0-57471 GCF_977115655.1 Aquimarina sp. | reverse complement strand
TCACCAATACTTAATAACCGCATATAACAGTATTTTTAATTAAGAAATGGTATAAAAAAAATATTTAGAGCATCAAAAAATGATATTATGATGTAGTAATCTTGTCAAAGGAAAAAAATATTTTATGTATGCAACTGTAAATCATTGTGTTAATATTTTTTTTCATTTTTTTCAAAAAAAGGAGGTAACATTTCATCGAGTTATAACATTCACTAAAACAAAGTATATAAATCATACTACTATGAGTTCATCAACAAAAACACTGTATAAAATAAACTTGAATACATAGCACTATGATCCTAATACCTTTTCTGCTGAAGAAATAGATAAGATCTATGATGTTGTAAAATTGTTCTAAAGGAAGAGAATAAAAATCGTTGCGCAGCGATCTGGCGGCAACCGAAAAGCCTTTGATAATAGAGTAGGTACAAATTATTTATTAATCTTTAATTTTTTAAAAATGAAAAAAGTAATTTTAGGGCTATTCTTAGCCACAACAATGATAAGCTTTGCCAATGCTACCAATAATGATTTGGATGTACAAACAGATGCTAGTGATACGTATACTATAGAAATTATTGAATTGGATGTATATCAATGTACGGTTCATTTTAGGAGAGATGGCTTAATTGTAGCGACAGGAACTGCAGCAACTTGTGCCAGAGCTAGAGAAATTGCAATGAATCAATTGCAATAAGAGTTAGTCCATAACTATTGGGCATAAACTTTTCATTATGTTTATGCCCTACTTATAGTTAAGGTTTTGAAATGAATAATGATATAGACCAAAATAACTTTTGACAATTTTTACATAATACCAAAGAGAATAAAATGAAAAAAATAAGCATTATACTCGTTACACTATTTAGCTATGGATTGACGCTAGCCCAACAATCGTATGTATTAGAATATGAATATGAGGATTTATTTGGGAATACATCTACCGTCGATCTTTTGGTAAATGGCGCCGAAGCAGTTTTTAAGGTTAAAGATGAGCGAGAATCCGAAGTAAAGATATTAGAAAACGATGATCCTAATACGATAAGCGCATCGATTATCAATAATGATGAATTATCTACTTTTACCTATTCTACTACCAAAGAAGTATATATAAGATCTCTTGGTATAGCGGAGCGAGAATTTGTATATAAGTTTGACGCCGAGGTGCTAGATTGGAAATTTAGCGATGAAACAAAAAAAATTGGCGAATACAATTGTCAAAAAGCTACACTCGATCTTCATGGTAGAAAAAATGTAATATGGTTTACGACAGAAGTACCTATCAGTTTTGGTCCTATGCGTTTAAACGGATTACCGGGAATGGTGATAGAAGCTTATGTGTATGATACTCATTTAGTAAATGAAATAAGGATAAATTTAAAATTATTAAACATTAGTAAATCAGAAAACAAAAAAGTTTTTGACTTTCATAAAGATTTTTTTACCACCAAAAAGGTAATGACATACCAAGAGTATGAAAAGGAGGCTATACAAAGTATGATAGATAAAAAAATCTATCAATTGGCAAAAACTGCAGAAATTGCTGCCCGATGGGCAAAAGAAGATGGGTATGAAAGTGACTACAGTGTGAAATATGAGCCAAATTATTTCTTTGATTATTTTATTGATGTTCCAGAAGGCGCCTGGGAAGAATTAGAAAAAATTAATCAATGAGTATAAAAAAATGGTTTCTTTTTGTTTTTATAAAAATAAGTTTTATATCCTCTTATTCACAACAAATTAGTGGAGTTGTATTAGATAATTTTGGCAAGGCAATCCCAAAAGCTACTATTCTTATTAAAAAAACAAAAGGTACTTATGCTATTTCAGAATTTTTTTTAACGAATGAAGAAGGAGCATTTACATGTATTTTAAAAAAAGAATATAAAAACATCATATATATAGAAGCAAATGCACTTAATTATAAAAAAACTGTAGATAGTATTGTTACCCCAATAGCAGACAAAAAATTTCTTTTTAATTTCATGCTTACTCCAAAAGTTACTGAACTAGATGAAGTTATTATAGCCGAGCGCAAAAAATTCGAAATCAAAAAAGATACAGTTGTTTTTAACCCAGAAGCGTATAAAGATGGTACAGAGCGAAAAGTAGAAGATTTACTTAAGAAACTTCCCGGGGTAGAAGTAACAGGAGATGGTAGAATTAAGTATCGTGGTAAAGATGTCGAAGCAGTACAACTGGATGGAGATGACTTGTTTGGTGCTAATTATACTATGGGAACCAAAAACATTACCGTTGACATAGTAGAACAAATTGAAGCGATAGAGCATTACTCTAAAAATCCATTGCTTAAAGGAATAGAAAATTCTGATAACGTGGCACTTAACCTTAAACTCAAAAAAGGAAAAGTAGATTATTCTGGTACTGCCGACGCTGGATATGGTTATGGCAATAAACCTTATTATGATATGTCATCCACAATTTTGGGAGTTGCAAAAAAAATAAAATCTTTTGGGGTATTTTCTTTTAATACGATTGGACTTAATAAAACCCCTTTTGATTATTTTTCTGGTGCGCTAAGCGTCGAAGATATTGCAAATAGTAATCTTTATAGCACTAAGATCATAAACCCAAGCCCTATCAACAGTATTTTGGGAAGTGCCAGAATCCGTATTAATAAAGAGTGGTCTGGTAATTATAATGTTATCTATCGATTGTCACCCAGACTAAAAATGAAATCGAATATATATTATATAAAGGACGAATTTTTGAGACAAGAATTATATCAAAATCAATACAATACAGGAGAAGAATTGATTAGATATTCTGATCGTACAAGTATTATTAAAACACCTCAAAATAAGCGATTAGATTTAAAATTGACTTACAATGTTTCTGAAAAATCATTGGTTGAGTTTGACACTTCAGTTGGTGAAGAGGTTATTACATCTCAAAATCATTTAACCAAAAATCTGGAGACAACCGCTACAACACAATTAAAAACTAACGATTTTTTCTGGAAAAACATATTACAGGTTACCAACAAATTGGGAACTTCGCAGGCGTTACAGTTCAAATCTGTATATGCTAGAAACAACGTTCCTCAAAAGTTTAATACATTCGGTAATTTTCTATCAGAAGAGGGTAGCACTAATTTATATTCCCAATTTAGCGAAAATAGAAAAGAATCTTTACAAAACCATTTGATCCTATTAGGCAAAAAAAACAAAATCAAGTATGCTTTAACCTTAGGAATGGAGCATAATGATACCCCTTTTCAATCATCTTTGCTAGAAAATGAAATCAATCTTCCCGAATTTCAAAATGACTTTACATACAAAAAGACTAATTACTATACCCTATATTCATTAGCATATAAGAATAAAGTATGGGAACTAGAACCTTCATTAACTTTAAATTATATATATCAACATATAGAAGATCATTTAAATACTATACAAAATACAGATAAGCATATTTATAATATAGAACCATCATTGAATACCGTGTATCATATTAACACCATTTCTAAATTAAGATTCTTTGGAGAATATAAACAAAATACACCTAAAGAAAATTTTCTTTTCACAAATAGTATTGTTACCAATAATAGGTCTTTACGTAAAAATGTAACTTCTTTAAATGTAGAGAAGTTACAAAAGTATACGATAAGCTACCGTATAAACGATTTACAAAAAAATATAGAAACCAATCTAGCCATAAATCATACGAACAGAAAAAATATATACTTATCAAACATAGAGGTTAATCCCAATTATACAAGTATTACGTATTTTCAATCTCCAGTTACGGTGATTGATTGGCATATGACGGCTTCTATTGCAAGATATATACGCTTTTTAAAAACCACAGTAAAGCATACTTCTCAATATAGCATTTCTAATTTTAAGAATATCGTTAATCAATCAGAATTAAGAGATGCTCAATCTAGAAATTATAGTGGTGGTTTATTTGCTAAAACTGCGTTTAGGATTCCTGTAAATTTTGAAAATAACATTACATATAATGTGTCTTCTTATTTTATTACAACAGAACAGTTAAAAAACACAAATTCTTCAATTACAAATACATTTAAAACCATTATCAAGCCAAATAAAAACTGGATGTTTACATTATTTTACTACTATTTTAGACCTAATCTAAAAAATAATCAAGATTTTTCTTTTTTAGATTTCAGCATACAATATCGACCAAAAAAAATCAAATGGATATCAGGCCGTTTACTAGGCAAAAACCTGCTGGATAATCGTGTCTTCCAACAGGTAGAAAATTCTGACTATTTTACCACGGTTTTTCAAAGCAATTTGATCCCTCGTTATTTTATGTTTTCTTTGGATATAAATTTCTAAAACGGTATTACTTTTAACCCACTACCTTAAAGCAAGCTAACGAGGGTGCCTAGCTGAAAAAAAGCTTTAACATTTCTAGACAAGCCTCCAATAATTGTACAAACCGTACAAAAAAAATAAAAAAACCAAGATACAGCCACAACAACATCAAGAACTATTACAGTTTCCTGCAAAGAGATAGCCACCACTCTTGATAAACTAAAAGAAGAAATGTTGTCTAACTTATAATGGGCTCAAGAAGATTAGAATAAATATCATAAAAGAGTATACAATGAACAAAATAAAACTGACCATAATTCTAATGTCCCAATATTGTATGGAATGTTTTAGTCAACAAAGCGAAAATTCTGAAATAAAACAAATTACCATTAGAAATGGTATGGTATCGGTTTTGGCAATATCCTTGCGATTGTCATCCCCGGTTGGCGCGAGCGAAAATAAGTAACGGCTAGCGCGATGGCTCTAGGCTCGTGCCGTCAAAGATTGGCAAGACAGGAGTAAGGAAATAACAAAACAGTCACGATCTTGTAAAATAGGTTGTGGCTGTTTTTTTATGCAGAGTATGCTTTTTTTGTTTTGGTATCGCGTATAAAAGCATCAATAATTTTTGCCCCGCTCTGCAAAGAGTGGTTAAAAATAAAAGTTAGGATGCTGCGCGAATTTCTCCTGACTTCGAGCAATGTTTAAAGCTGAGAAGTTAAAATATAGTAAATAGCCACGATCTATTTTTGTCATAGGTTGTGGTTTTGTTTTTTTATAAAGTTTTAAGTTTAACCCAGATCGCTCGGATATGATATCGCGGAAATGTTTTCCGTGCCGTATTGAGTAAGCGGTAAGAGTAAGAAATATAGTAAAGACAGTCACGTTTATAAGATGTGGCTGTTTTGTTTTTAAGATATCTGGCGGTAAATAATCGACAAATATTTTGGAAACGATACCCATAAAAAAGCGAGTCTATTTTTGATCTCGCTTTTTATTGTTTTTGTGCCCTTTTATCTAAATAGAGCATTTTTTGCCAACTCATTATTTACCTGTGTATAGCATAGCTGGAAGAAGCAGGCAGCTCTTTCAAAAAATTAATAAAAGGTTTAATGTTTAGTTGTAATGTAAAGATGTATGTAGTTTTCATATCTCGTATTTTTAAATTAATAATAATCTTTGTTTTGATTCAAATAAACAATTGCCATGCCAAAAAATAAAAATAGCTTGTATTCCTTTTAAACAAAGGGTTTTTCGAAATGTAAAATCAAACTAAAATCAAGTACTAACCAAAAAAGTATCTTTTTGTATGTGATACTATCTATTTAGTAAATGCATTTTGGAAGATACAGGTTATAGATAGTTGTTTTTTTAATCCACATTGTGGAATTTAATTCTCTTAGGCTTGCTTCGAGGTTATTGATTAGGAATAGTATATTCAGGTGAGTAGAATTTCCGATTTTTTGATCTAAAGAGACACTAAGAATCGTTTTCACTAAAAAAGCGCTGTTTTAAATTTTAAAAGGCATATAGTTTAGTTATATTTGCAGCCAAATTAAACAAAGTATACAATGTCAATATCTGATTTATTTGATAGTGGATTTCAGAAAAGAAACCAAGACCATTTTGCAGCAATTGTAAGAGTAGCAATGAGCGATGGAGTGATTACTGATGAAGAGAAAGCTTTTTTGGATAGATTGGCCAGAAAACTGGAAATTTCTGAAAATCATTATAAAGAAATTTTAAAAGACTACAAGACCCATCCTATAAATCCGCCTGTAAGCTATGATAGTAGATTAGAGAGATTGTATGATTTGTCCAGAATGGTTTATGCAGATCATATCAAAGGAGAGGATCAGGTGGCCTTATTAGTAAAATTGAGTATAGGTTTAGGGTTTAAATCTGAAAACGCAAAATTTGTTGTAGATAAAGCATTAAGTTTGGTAGACCAAGGAGTAGATGCAGACACTTTTGCAGATGAAATCAAAAACATGAATAGATAAAACACTGTTTTAGCTTTGAAATAGCCTGATAAATTATTTTTATATGCATGATTTCAAAGTTAAATGGTATAATTAATTTCTTTGATTATTTTATATAATAACAAAAAGGCTCCTAATCGGCAGCCTTTTTTGCTATTTGTTTTGTTATTTTATAAATCAGTTCTTCTTGTTCAAAAGGTTTGGATATAAAATCGTCCATTCCTGATCGTATACATTTGTCCCTGGCAATATCATTAGATTTTCCAGAAAAACCTATAATTGGTATTTCAGAAATAAATTTGTCACCGTAATTGTTTCTAATTATATGCGTAACCTGATAGCCATCTATCTTGGAAATATTAAGATCCATTAAGATCAGGTCATATTTTCGGCGTTCTATATATTTTATAGCCTCTTCTCCATTAATAGCTATATCAACAAAAAAAGTGCCTTGAGAGATCAAAACTTTCATGATCAAATACTGGGTTATCTCTTCGTCTTCGACTACCAGGATCCTGAATTTTGTGGTGCTCTTTGGAAGGGTATATTTTTTCTTTTTACGTTCGGGAGTTGCTTTTGTGACTTCAAATTTAAAAGGAAGTTTTATGTTAACAGAGGTTCCTTTTTCTAAAGTGCTGGTTACCTTAATTTCGCCGTTTAATAGGTCGACTAGATTTTTTACAATTGCAAGTCCAAGCCCGGTTCCAGAGATCCGTTTATCGGTATTAAAACGAGTAAATCGTTCAAAAAGATATGGTAGATTTTCTTCCAGAATCCCAATTCCGGTATCTTCAATTTTAAAGTTAAGACTTAGCTTGTTGGTTCGCTGATAATTTTTGATAACAGAAAAAACAATTTTACCTTCTTCAGTAAACTTAAAGGCGTTTGTGAGAATATTATTTAAGATTTGAAATATTCTGGTGCTATCCCCTATAAGGTATTCTTGTATGTTAGGGTCAATATTGGTTTCAAAGTTAATTTGTTTTTCTTCTGCTATTTTAGAATAAGATTCTTTAAAACCATTTATTAAATTAGGAAAAGAGAAACGTTCTTCTACAACCTTTAACTTTCCGGATTCAATCTTAGAAAGATCAATCATATCATCTATAAGTGCATTAAGATGCAGACTTTCTCGTTTAATAATTCTTGCAAGTTCTTCTTGTTCAAACGTTAATTTTGTTCTTTCAAGTACTTCTACAAACCCCAGGATACTTGTTAAAGGAGTTCGTATTTCATGATTTATGTTTGCTATAAAACTATTTTTAAACTCTTCTTTTTCTAATAGGTATTTATTTTTTAGTTCTAATTCGCGAGCAAGCAAAATAGACTCGTTTTTTTGTTGTGCAATTTGATTTAAGTCTTTATATTTTGTAGTATAATTAAAAAGAATAATAACAACTTCTTGTTTTTCTAGAGTAAAAGTAATGTCACAAATCTTTTCGACTTTACTATCTTCTATATGAATACAAGGAAAATTTACTGTTTTTTCTTCAAAAAAATTGTTCTGTTCAAAATCCCTTAAGATTTCAAAAAAGGGATGGGCATCAAAAATAGATGTGCCTTTTGGCCAATTAAAAATATGTTTATCCGTTTTTTTGATAAAACCATCATTATCAAGATTGATGACTTGTGTTTGTGGATTAAATTGTAGATGGTCGTTTGGGTGTATTGCCATACTTACTTAGTTATTTCTTTTGCCAGATCAGTAAAGAAATCCTGAACATTTTTATTGGTTTTTGCGCTAGCCAGACAATCAAAATGAATATTTTGTGTGGTAAGGTGATTGATAATTTCTTTTTCATTTACCAGATCCAGTTTGTTGCCCAATATTTTGGCGGGTATTTTGATGTAATTTTCTTTAAGATATTCCAGATCTTGATTAAGTGTTGCATAAGTTTCTGGTCTGGTTACATCAAAAACATAAATAAAAGCATGAGAACCAAGGAGATATGATTTTCTGGTGTCTTCAATACCGTTAGAATGCCCCTCTGTATCCCAAATTATCATAGATAATTCTCTGCCATCCGGCAATAGTACTATTTTCTTTTTGATCTGTACTCCAAGAGTTACTTTGTATTCTTCAGAAAATTCGTTGTCAATAAAACGTCTGAATAACGATGTTTTCCCAACACCAAAGTGTCCTAAAAGCACTACTTTTTTAGACAATTTCATCTGCAAAATATTTTTTTAATTTTTTAGTAAAAAGGATACTGTTCTCTAAATCTTTACTCGATATATTGTTTTTGGCAAAATCTATAATTTGGTCTTCCAAAACCTCTTTGAACATCATATTATACGCTCCGGATATTACTGCGGCAACATAGTAAGAATAAAAATTTTGAATATGTATGGTATATAGCTCATACTCTATAAGCTCCAGGTTTTGATCCCCGCCATGAAAAGCATCTTCGACAAAACTTTTTATTGCTGTAAGCATGCCTGCAATCATTTCTTTATCTATAGTATCTTTTGATAGCGGACTATAATCAGCCAGTAATATACCAGAGTTTTTTTCGATCACAAACATTTGGATCAACCGGGGTTTTGCATATTCATTTATTGCCAAATCGCCATCGCTAACTCCCTGAGCTTTAGCTTTGGTTCGTTGAAACCAACTTTTAAATGAAAATGCTTTTTTAGTTTTTCTACTAATATTTTCACTTAGTAATTTCATTTCGTGAGCTATATATTTCTTAATCATCTTACCAATGATAGGAAATAAAGCTTCTACTACAGCGTCTTGAGAATTTTTGATTTCTTCTCGTAAAGTCTCAGTAATAGTAGGTCCTAAAGTTTTGGGGATTTCTAAAACAAATTCTTGTAATTTATCATCAATAATAGGATCAACTTTATGTGAGAGCTCTTTTTTTTGATGTACAATTTTTGTTAAATCGTCAATTTTTTGAGCAATAGAATCAGCAAATTCATGTTCTTCTGTAAAAAGAAGTTCTTTAAGAATTTTAAGTTTATCCTGCTCTTCCATAATTTTGGACAGATTGGATTATTTTTGATTGATTTTTTCGCCCAAGTTGATAAGAAGGTCACCTAACGTTTTTTTATCTACTTTTTTAGTATCCAACATATCCACTTTATCTGCCAAATTATCTTCTAATTCGGTAATCCTAATATTTATATCTGTACTTAAATTATCAATGGCTTGATTTAATTCTTTACGGGTGTCCTCGATAAAATCTTCAAGCTCTTTCTTTTTTGAAGAGATATCTTTTTTTACTTTTTCAAACTCTGAATTATAGGCAGCAATATTCTCTCCAAAAATTAAATTCTTTATTGCTTCTATTTTTGAAGAAGGATCATCAGAAACTTTTTCTTCAATAGCTTTATTTTCTTTAGCCATTATGGATGGTTTATTTAGATTCTTAATTTCTAACTTATCGTAAAATTAACATAAAAACGTTAAAAACGTTATGATTATTACCAATAATGTTACTTCAGGTTTGTTAAAACCTTGTTTTTTTGACGATTAATGTTTTACTTTTAAAATCTTTGGGTAGAATATATTAAAAGGGGTTTTATAAAAATAATTATTTTATTTAGAATTATAAGAAAAAAGAGACACGTAGTTGTAATTATCTTATTTCATAAAAGATTCTACTTTTTCGACCATACTTTTGCTTCCACAAATAAATGGAGTGCGTTCATGCAGTTCTGTAGGTTTTATATCCATAATTCTACGGTAACCATCACTGGCTTTTCCGCCTGCCTGCTCTGTAATAAATGCCATTGGATTGCACTCGTATAACAAACGAAGTTTTCCGTTAGGAGATTTAGACGTGCTGGGGTACATATATACCCCTCCTTTAATCATGTTACGATGTATGTCACTTACCAAAGAGCCAATATATCTGGATGTATAAGGACGATCCTCTTTTTCTTCCTGACAATATTTGATGTAATCTTTTATTCCTTGAGGAAAATGAATATAATTTCCTTCATTCACAGAATATATAGAGCCTTTTTCAGGAAACCTCATATTTGGATGGGATAAATAATATGTTCCCAGAGCTGGATTTAGCGTAAATCCATTAACCCCATGCCCAGTTGTGTAAACAAGCATAGTAGATGTTCCATAAATGATATAACCAGCTGCTACCTGTAAATTTCCTGGTTGCAGAAAATCTTCTAAGGTTACAGGAGTTCCTGTAGGGGTAACCCTACGGTATATTGAAAAAATGGTTCCTACAGATACATTAACATCTATATTAGAACTACCATCCAAAGGATCCATTAAAACCACATAATTATTACGATGGTCGTTTTTTTGACCCTTTATAGTTATAAAGTCATCATTCTCTTCTGAAGCTATACCACATACAATTTCTCTGTTTGTAAGTGTGTTGATAAAGGTTTCATTTGCCAAAACATCTAGTTTTTGCTGATCTTCGCCTTGTATATTTGTCTCTCCTATAGCACCGGTAATATCCACCAATCCTGCTTTGTTTACCTGGTGGTTTACCATTTTTGCAGCTAATCGAATAGAGTTGATCAAACGAGAAAGTTCTCCGCTTGCATACGGAAAATCATTTTGATTTTCAATAATGAATTCTCCTAAGGTCTGATTTTGTCTTGTCATTTGTAGTGAATTTTACTTGATGCAAAAGTATTATTTTTTAATAGACTATAAGGTTTTCGTAAGATCAATTATTATTTTTTTTAAGAAAACAAACACAAAAACAGCATAAATATAGAGGAGCAAAACGATCTTGTTTTTAATACAATTTTATAGTTTTGATAAATTTTATTTTATGAACTATATAATTAGAGGTGCCAAGAAACAAGATATGGCTCAGGTTTTAGGTTTAATCAAAGAATTGGCAATTTTTGAAAAAGAACCAGATGCCGTTGAGATTGAAGTAAAAGACCTTGTTAATGAGGGATTTGGAGAACAACCACTTTTTCATTGTTTTGTGGCAGAGGTACAAAATGAAATTGTGGGAATGGCATTAGTGTACTATCGGTTTTCTACATGGAAAGGACGTTCAGTTCATCTTGAAGATCTTATCGTTAAAGAGTCTGTGAGAGGAACAGGTGTTGGGAACGCTTTGTATGCAGAGGTGTTAAAGTATGCAAAAAGTAAAGGGGTGAAAAGAGTAGAATGGGTAGTTTTGGACTGGAATACTCCTGCTATAAAGTTTTACGAAAAAAGCGGCGCAAAACTTTTAAAAGATTGGTATCTGGTGCAAATGGACGAAGAAGGAATTGATAAATTTGTGTCTGGGTTATAATGTGTTTTAAACTAATTAATTGTAATTGAATCAATGAGAGTTTTTAAATTTGGAGGTGCATCTGTAAAAGATGCAGATGGAGTAAAAAATGTTATTAAGGTTCTTGAAAAAACCGGATTTTCTGATCTGCTTATTGTAGTGTCTGCAATGGGAAAAACCACCAATGCATTAGAAAATGTAGTAAAAACATATCTAAACAATGCTAATGAGCTTAAAAAAGAAATCCAAAATCTTGAAGAATATCATAACGAGATTGTAGAATCCCTTTTTGACTATAAGCAACATCCGGTTTTTGAAAAAATAAAAGGGTTGTTTTTGGATATGCAAACCACATTAAAAAGAAATAAATCTACTCAATACGATTTTGTTTATGACCAGATAGTGTGCTATGGCGAGTTAATTTCTACAATTATTATAAGCGAGTATTTTGATTATAAAGGATATACAAACGATTGGTTAGATGCCAGAGATTTTATAAAAACAGACAGCATATACAGAGATGCAGAAGTAAATTGGAATATTACCCAAAACAATATACTCAAAAAGGTTAATAAAAACAGACTTAGTATAACTCAAGGTTTTATAGGATCAGATAGTAATAATTTTACCACCACGTTAGGCAGAGAGGGAAGTGATTATAGCGCAGGGATTTTTGCCTATTGTTTAAATGCGGATAGTGTGAGTATATGGAAAGATGTCCCGGGAGTACTTAATGCCGATCCAAGGGTTTTTGATACTACGCAATTGCTATCTCATATTTCTTATGAAGAAGCAATAGAGCTTGCTTTTTATGGAGCCTCGGTGATTCATCCCAAAACAATTCAACCATTGCAACGTAAAGAAATACCGCTGTATGTTAAATCATTTCTTAATCCAGACGGTTTTGGCACATCTGTAAAAAAAGGGCAACCATTAGAGCCGCACTTACCATGCTATATTGTTAAAAAAAATCAAATTTTATTATCACTTTCTTCTTTAGATTTTTCGTTTATTGTAGAAGATAATATTAGTCAAATTTTTAGCCTTTTTCATCAATATCAAATAAAAGTAGGGCTTATCCAAAATTCTGCTATTAGTTTTTCGGTATGTTTGGAGGATAAATTTGCTCATTTTAACGAACTTTTGGTTAAACTTAAAGCAAAATTTAGAGTTACTTATAATACAAATGTATCTTTATTTACCATTAGACATTTTACAAATGAAGCGATTATGTCTTTAGAAAAAGACAAAGATATTTTGTTGAAACAGATTACCAGAGAGACTTATCAAATGGTTTCAAGATAATACGAAAACCTATTCAATGATTTTGCTATATTTGTAAGCCAGTACAAATAATAATTAATGCCCATAATCACAGCAAAAGAAGTAGCCAAAGGGCTAAAATTAGATAAACTTGGATTTATCGGAACCTTTATTGGTTGGATTATCATGAAAATAACAAGGATATCCAAAGTTAATCGAGAATACGATAAGTTAAGCCATCTTGAAGGATTAGAATATATTAATAAAGCTCTGGATTCCTATGGGGTTACTTTTGAAATCCCTGAAGAAGATTTTAAAAGACTGCCAAAAGAAGGAGCGTTTATTACCATCTCAAACCATCCATTAGGGGGTCTTGATGGAGGATTATTGCTAAAATTGATGCTTGAGTATAGATCAGATTATAAAGTCATTGCTAATTTTTTACTACAAAACTTTAAACCTCTGCGTCCTTATATTATGCCGGTTAATCCTTTTGAAGACAGAAAGGAAGCAAAATCAAGCCACAATGGTATCAAAGCAGCTATTTTGCATTTAAGAGAAGGAAAACCCCTGGGGATTTTTCCTGCAGGAGAAGTTTCTACATTCAAAGAAGGAAAAAATTATGTAGATAGAGCATGGGAGCCTGGCGCCATGAGATTGGTACAAAAAGCAAAAGTTCCTGTTATACCAATATATTTTCATGCACGTAATAGCAGGCTTTTTTATAAAATGGCTTCTATAAGTGGACTATTACGTACTGCAAAGTTGCCGAGCGAGCTTTTTTCTCAAGAAAAAAGAACAATCAAAGTTCGGATAGGAAATCCGGTTTCGGTAAAAGACCAGGGGGAATATTCTAATCTTGAGGATTTTACGAATTTTTTGCGTATGAAAACATATATGCTGGCCAATCCTTTTGAAAAGAAAACATTACGGGAATCTATTCCACAAAATTTAAAAATACCAAAATCACCTAAAGAAATAGCAGTAAAAGGCAGTATCAATTTGATCGAATCAGAACTGGAGTTTTGCAGAGATAATGACAGGAGATTGTTGATTAGTAAGAACTATGAAGTTTTTCTTGCCAAAAGAACAGATGTGCCAAATGTAGTACATGAAATAGGCAGATTGCGTGAGATCACTTTTAGAGAGATAGGAGAAGGCACCAATAACTCTATTGATTTAGACCCTTTTGATGATTACTACCACCACATGTTTTTATGGGATAATGAGGCCAATAAACTTGCAGGAGCCTATCGTATGGGTATGGGGTCAGAAATATACAGTAGCCGTGGGATTAATGGATTTTATCTGCAAGATCTGTTTAGATTTGAGCCTGAGTTGTATAAAATGATGAGCGAATCTATAGAAATGGGGAGGGCTTTTATTATTAAAGAGTACCAACAAAGACCGATGCCGCTATTTTTGCTTTGGAAAGGGATTGTTCATTGTACTTTGCGTTTTCCAGAGCATAAGTACCTGATAGGAGGAGTAAGCATTAGTAATAAGTTTAGTAATTTTTCTAAGTCTTTGATGATAGAGTTTATGAAATCACATTATTACGATCCTTATGTTGCGCAATATGTGAGACCCAAAAAAGAGTTTAAGGTAAAATTGAAAGACGCGGATAAAGATTTTGTTTTTGACGAAAGCAAGAGTGATTTGAATAAATTTGATAAGATTATAGATGAGGTAGAACCAGGTAGTTTACGTATTCCGGTTTTAATCAAAAAATATATTAAACAAAATGCAAAAGTAGTGGCATTTAATGTAGATCCATTGTTTAATAATGCTGTAGATGGTTTAATGTATATTCGTATTGCAGATCTTCCGGAAAGTACAGTAAAACCTGTAATGGAAGAATTTCAGGAAGAATTGGAACAAAAGTATTTTAAAAACGGAGATATTAAAATATAAAAGGATATTAAAAGTTTTTGATCCTCCTATTGAGGGACTTAATTTACCGAGGCTTGCCTCAAAAGCAATATGTGTTGGGGGGTATACCTTATAAGCTTGCTCTTGGGCTATTGATTACAGAAAAACCTTATAGATTTTTAAATCTATAAGGTTTTTCTGTATGTATAATCATTATAAAACAGTTTTTAATATATTTTTCTCTACAAAATCTGTACAATATTCTCTAATCTGATTTCTGGTTTTTACAAATGCTGCATGAATTTCTTCTTCTGTGCCTTCTACTTTTGATGGATCAAAAAAATTATAGTGTAAACGTTCTGTTTTGCCAGGAAAAAAAGGACATCTTTCTTTTGCATTATCACAAACAGTAATAATATAGTCAAAAGGTATGTCCAGATATTCTTCTAAATTATTAGAAGTATGATTAGAAATGTCAATACTATCTTCTTTCATAATAGCAATTGCTCTTGGATTTACTCCATGAGTTTCGACTCCTGCACTGTAAATAGTTGCATTGTTTTTGGCAAAATGTTTTAGGTACCCTTCTGCCATTTGACTCCTACACGAATTACCTGTGCATAATACTAAAATGTTCATAATATGGTATTTTTTTGTGGTTATACTATTATTTTACTTCTTCGTTCTAAAATGGTATTGTCATACCAGATATTGTTTAGTTTTGCTATTTTTTCACGATACCCTATTTCTCTAAAACCTAAAGATTTATGTAAAGCAATGCTAGCTTTGTTATGGCTAAAAATACCAGCTTGTAAAGTCCAGAATCCAGCTTTTTCACTTTCATTAATTAATTGGGTTAAGAGTATTTTTCCTACTCCTAATTTTCTGTAATTTGTAGAAATGTATATACTTATTTCTGCTACCCCTTTATAAACCTCTCTTTTAGAGACAGGAGATAATGCAGCCCATCCTATTAAGATATTGTTGCTAATAGCTTTAATCCGGCATGTTTTTATATGTAATGCGTTCCAATCATTCCAGGTGGGTATTTGCGTTTCAAAAGTAGCCATTCCTGTAGTAATACCTTCTTTATAAATTTGAGAAATTGTAATCCAGTCTTTTTCTGTGAAAGGAGCTGTTTTGATTGTAAAACCTGGTGTTGTTGCCATGTATTGTGAGGTTTATTTAACAACAGCCGCTTCCTGGAGCACAAGAATTAGTTTCGACTGTATTGGTTTCAGAAACACCACATATTTCTTTTGCTTTGCAATCGGTAGGATTTACAGTAAGTTTTATTACTAATTTATTTTCTTTGATTTCAAAATCTATTACATGCAATTGAGAGGTGTGAAACATAGCGTTTCCATATTCTATTTTAACAACAGCATCCATATTATAGGATTTCATTTGCCCAACTTTTTTTAGTATCCCCAGAGCTTTGTATGAAGTCATATAGTTTTCTTTACCTAATTCGGCAGGGCTTTCCCAAAGTTGAATAACTGTTTCTTTCCAGGAATCAGTCTGTGCGCCGCAATCTACAGAATCTACAGTTATGTGTTTTACTTCGGTTATATGATAATTAGTGCCAACCAACATTGCGGGAGCATACTCAAATAATAAAGATTTGTCCTGATGTTCTTCTAGTAAGGATATAAAATTGGATGTTTTCATAATTTTGGTGTTTAAATTTGTTTAACAACAATTCATTTTGGTGGTATTAAAAAATGAGTTTAAATTTTTTTGTAACGCATTCCATCTATCCACATCAATACAATAGCACATACTCTTGCCTTCGATTTCTCCTTTAAGTAATCCAATGCTTTTTAGTTCTTTAAGATGTTGGGATATTGTTGCTTGCGCTAAGCCTGTTTCTTCTACCAGATCATTACAAATACAGGCGTTTTGTTTGCTTATGTATTGAAGAATGGCTATGCGGGCAGGATGTCCGAGTATTTTAAAAAACTGCGCCAGTTCGTTTTGCTGTTGATTAAATATTTGCGTTTTAGTTATACCCATAATCTATATATTATAATATCGCAATATTACGATAATAAAATGAAATAAAAAAGCCAAAACCTATAATTTTGACTTTTTTGAATATATTAGAACCAAGGTTTTTTACCAACTTGATAGGTTTGATAAAATTCTTCGTCAGTTTTTGTTAAATAAATTATTCCTTCTATCAAGCCTATTATAGAGCCAACTCCACAAGTAACAAAAGTGACGATGAGTTGTATTATACCTTCTTTCGTATACCCAAGATAAAATTTATGGATTCCTAAAGAGCCAATTAAAATTCCTAATATCCCGGCAACTACTTTTTTATTTTCTTCTTTAAGAACCTCTTTTGCTCCGTCGGCAAAATCATTGGCAGTTTCTGCTATATGGTCTATTCCTTTTTTTATATCGTCTCCCAAATTATTATTTTCTTCACTCATAATATTGAAATGGTTTATTAGTTTGGAGAAAATTACAAAAAATATTGACTTAAATGCATAAGACATGTAAGAATATTTGCAGGTTTTAATTTTATTATACAGTATAACTATAACACCTTATGTTTTGATAAATCATATTTATTATTATATTTGGTAATACTAACTAATTAAATAATTTATATGGATTGGTATTTAAAAACTTTAAAGAATTACGCAGGGTTTTCTGGCAGGGCCAGACGTAAAGAGTATTGGATGTTTTTTTTGTTCAATATGATCATTGTTTATGGATTGATTATCTTGGGAGGCATCCTAGATGTTGGATTATTGGCAACACTTGGAGGGTTATATTCTCTTGTAATATTGATACCAAGTATAGCAGTTGCAGTACGCAGAATGCATGATGTGGATAAGGATTGGTGGTATATGCTAATCCCTATTTATAATATTATCCTTGCACTTACAGAAGGCACAAAGGGAGATAATCAATATGGTAGTGATCCTAAAGCTGATGCTTAAAAACTAAATTTCAATTAGATTTCTGTAATAAAAAAAGGCTGGTTTTAACCAACCTTTTTTATTTATAAAATCATTGATCTGCGGGCTCCCAAAGCTCAATTTTGATGCCATTAGGATCTATAATCCATCCAAACTTACCATATTCATATTCTTCTATTTTATCTATAACAGTTACTCCTTCTTTTTTAAGGATTTCCATGAGTTCTGCTAGGTTTTCGACTCTAAAATTCATCATAAAATCTTTTTTGCTGGGCGCAAAATAATCTGTATCCTCTTTAAAAGGGCTCCATTGGGTAGTGCAGTCTTTCCCTTCATTATCTTTCCACCAAAAAGTGCATCCATATTCATCGGTATTAAATCCTAAATGATCCTTGTACCAATCTCTTGTTTTTTTAGGGTCTGCGGTTTTAAAGAACATACCGCCAATTCCTGTAACTCTTTTTTTCATGTATTTTATTTTAGATTCATAAATAGTAATCCACTCTTGAGGAGTTATTTTGGATGCCAATTCTCCAATAAGTTTTAATGGGATTTGATTTGTTTTTTTAAAACGAACACAACTTTTTCCCATATCTGGTTTGGTTTTTGTATACCGGTTATATTCTTTAACAAACCAATTGAGCAATACAGGGTTGGTACACATACCACTATAATATACTCATTGGGTGTTTTGACATCGTATTGCATGATTATATTTTTATTTTATGACCAAACTTTTAGGGTTTACGTTGTAGTATTAATGCAGAGAGTAATGAAATTATAAACCCAATGATGAATACGGTAGCAGACATTAGAAGAAAACTTACGAATGTATTTGAAAACATCTCCTTTTGAGTTTCTAATTCTTTGAGTTTTATTTGAAATTCGGATTCAGAAAGAGAATTTTTCATTTGTTCTGCATAATTGGTGTAGTATTCGGTCATAAAATCCGGATTTATGTATTTAATATAAATCACATCTAATATTCCAAAAGAGAGTGCCGCAAATAAAGTAATTAATATACCTGTCTGTAGGGCTTTTCCAAAAGACACAACACCATTGTTTTCCTTATCCCGGTAATGTTTTATTCCAAAAAA
This sequence comes from Aquimarina sp., assembly GCF_977115655.1. Lineage (NCBI taxonomy): Bacteria > Pseudomonadati > Bacteroidota > Flavobacteriia > Flavobacteriales > Flavobacteriaceae > Aquimarina > Aquimarina sp. Next base: position 38,792 of record NZ_CDSBKO010000039.1, on the reverse strand, counting down.
AACAAAAAGAAGAGCTATGACCATCCCAGCGTATCCAATTACTTCTTGTAGTGAGTAATCCAGATTTTTTCCTAAAAACCATCCAGCCAGAGCTAAGAGGCATATTGTTACAGCACTATAAATTCCATAACGTAAAATTGTATTTTTCATAAGGGTCTGTTATTTAATCCCTCATTGAGCTTTTATTTCCCGAGGCTTGCCTCGAAAACTAGATATATTTTCGGAAGCATACCTCGTAAGCTTACTCTGAGGTTGTTGTTTTGTATGACACAAAATTAGACAGATGTGCTTAAAAGGCACTCATACTAAAGTATGAAAATTATATTATTATAGGTATAAGATGCTCTAAATCGTTATAATTTCCAGTTCTTTTGCAATTTGTATTGCCTGTGTACGACGTTTGGCATTTAATTTTGCAAATACATTAGATACATGGGTTTTTATAGTGCTTTCTGAAACAAAAAGTTTTTCAGCTATTTCTTTATTGGATAGACCCATAGCGATTTGACATAAAACTTCATATTCTCGGTTACTTAACCCAAGCGCTTTTATTTTTTTATGATTTATTTTTTGGGTGGGGGAGATCTTGTTATATAAAACTCTTTTGTTTATAATTACTCCAATAATAAAAAAAATAACAGCTATTATAGCAATTATGGTTTCTGTTGAAGAATCTCCTGCAATAATACGGTATTTACTTAATTGAAAAAGAATAAGTATTGCTACAACCAGAGCCGAAAAAATAAAAATTGTTTTTTTCACTCTATAAATGTAATAAAAACTGAAACTTACCTGAAGAAAATACGATCAGAATATTTTTATTGTTAAAAGTATAATTACCATTATCGTATAAATTACTATATGCTATACAAAACATGGATTAGTTATTCAGGGTTTTAAATTTGAGTAGTATGGGTTAAAACTAGGTTGCCTGCGTATGTTCCGAAAGCTTTGATCTTTTATTAAAATTTTAATCCCTCATTGAGGGTCTAATTTTAAAGGAAGTTTGCCTTGAAGATAAAATATATTTTTTTGAGGTATACTTTGCAAACTTGTTTTGAGGTTTTTGATTTATTTGGTATTATTTTTATTTGTATTTGCAGCAATAACTGCTAATGTTGTAATCAATAAAAAACTGTACTCCATTCCTCCTGTGCCATGTTCGCCAACAAACCATCCATTAGCAAAATGAATTATAACTATACCAACAAGCAGGATTAATATAAATATACTAGAAATCCATTTGGTATAATAGCCAAAAACTAATAGAATACTTCCTATGATTTCATATATAGTTATTCCCCATACAAGCTGTAATGACACAGGAAACCCTTTTGAATCTAAAAATCCTGCAAATCGTTCTATAGTTCCTCCGGTAATTCTAATAATGGCATGTGATAAAAAAATAATAGCGATGGCTATCTTTAATATTAAAAATGAATTAAATTGAATTTTTTTCATGCTTATTTGGTTTAATAGATAAATTTTTGGAAGGATGTTATAAAACCTTTCGGATCTTCTAATTGAGGCCAATGACCTGTATTTTTATCTAAAAGATAAACTTTTGGATTGGGAATAAGTTCTTTATATCTTTTTGCCATGTGAAGTCCTGAATTAGGGTCATAAGGTCCGCAGATATAACACATAGGGATACTTGTGTTTTGCATTGCATCTACCCATCTGTCTAAATACTTGTACTTTTCAAAAACCAGTCTTCCTATTAAATAGGTTATGGATTTACCTTTGTTATAGTTTAAAATCTCCCATTGCAAATCCAAAAAATCATCGGTTGGTTGTGTATTTGGTCCAAAAACAGACTTTACAGATTTATTAACCATTTTTTTTGTTAAGGCTTTACTTAGTAATTTGCCGATAATTGTTGGGGATTTTGATAGTAATACCTGTATAAGCCTTGGTTTGTACACATCTATAAACAGGCTGCCATTTACAAAAGCAGATGACAAAATTTTGAAATTGTTTTTACTTTTGCTATTTCTGGCGATAAGTTCTTGAGCAACACTTACTCCCAGGTCGTGTGATAAGATGTGTGTTTTTGTAATATTGAGTTTTTTAAGGAGCGCATTTATGATATTACAATATTCTTCGAAGCTGTATTCATGCTTTTTTGGCTTATCAGAAAACCCCATCCCTAATAAATCAAAAATGGTGATTTTATATTGTTTTGATAATTCAGCTATAGTATCTTTCCATTCAAAACTATTATAAGGATAGCCATGAATAATGAGTAAATTATCTCCGTTTCCTTCTTGCAAATAGAAAATATTCTTTTCTTCATATAAGAAATAATTTCCAGAGGCTTTCCATTTTTCTATTTCGCTTCTCATTTGTGGTTTTTTTATAGGTTTTAATTAAATGTGGTGCACTCCACCTGGCATAATTTTATGGCGTTAAAATGATACTAAAAACATTAATTTTGAATCCCTTATTGAGGGTTTCATTATCCTAGGATTGCCTCAAAAACAAAATATATTTTTGAAAAGGTAGCTCGTGAGCTTGCTCCCGGGTTGTTACTTTTGTTAAAAAATTAAAAAGCAGGACAGTTTTTTGCAAAACAAATAGCTTCAAAACCGACAAAAATGGGTTTGCTGTTCAAAATTCATTAAATTAGCCACTCACATTATTTATCAGCCCTAGAACGTTAAATAATTAATGGATGAACAGGAATCTTTATCTGGTTTTCTTTAGTTTAACTTCCACAATTTCACCATCTGTTTTTATCGTTACTACTTTTTGGATTTTGGTAGTGTTATTTACGTTATAATAAACATTTTCGGTAAGTACATTGGTTCCCAAATAATAGCCTTTATAAAACATATCAGATGTTCCTACCACTTCCTTTTCTTTTTTGGTATGCTCATATTCAAACGTAGTCAACAATTTATACTCTCCGGGCTTTAAGTTAGTAAATTCAAAATGACCATCATCATCATATACAGTAGTATATTTAATGCATTCTAAAGCTTCTTTGTTTAATGGAATGGACTTTGCGTTTTTGATTTTGGACTGTTTCTTGTTCAACTCCTCCCATTCTTTAAAATAATTGGTATATGGTATAAGGGCTATTTTAGTGCCTTTTTGCGCAAACTGCTTTTTGTTTATGTTAAGCACAGTTATATTTAATGAGCTTTCATTTTTATTGTCCCTCACAAATGTTACTCCTTTTATCACAGAATTTCCTCTATTTACAAGAGCATAGGTTTCTTCTTTATTAAATTTATTTTTGAAAGGGTTAAAATCAATTTCCTTATCAAATAAAGCCAGTATATCCCCCTTTTTAGATTGTATTTGAATTTCCCAAAGCCTATGAGTTTCTTTGTCAAAGAAATAATCAAAACTATGTCCGGTACTTTCTTCGTATACACTTACTTTCCATACTTTATGTTCCCCTGTAAGTGAAGAAGTAAAAACATCACTTTTTACTTCTTTAATCACTACATCGTATAAGCGGCTTTTATCTTCAGCCTCATAATCATATACCGGGATTGTTGCTTTGTAACCTGTTGCTAAGGGAAGCATCCTTAGGATATATGGATAAAGGGATATATTAAAATAATGACCAGTAACAGATTCGTTAACAGGCTTTTTTTTACCATTTTTATTTTTGGTATACGTCCCGGTAATTATATTCGAAAAATTTAAGGTAACTGTATGTGTATCACGTTCTGTATAGGCACTAACAGGTGCAAACGAATTAGTGTTTGCAATAAAACCATCTTTCCATAGCATATTTGAATTTAAAAAGGATAAAGATGTGTTGACACTTAATTTTTGATTATCAAGATTTACTTCAATATTATAGGTTCCTACTTCTGTATATTGACCATCTTTTTTGATATAGTATGCCATGCTGTAGTTGCCCGGTTTCAAAAAAGAAGAATTTAGAGTATTATCTCCGGGCAGTATTTTATGTTGCCCAAGACTTGTAAAATAAAGTAATTGGATTAAAGCAAAAATTAATGTTTTTTTCATTTATAAATGGGTTAAATAGTTAAGATTATAACAATTTAAACAAATTCTGATAAATGTATAAACTACCATAAAAAAAATAATTTAGGGATCTTTACTAAATAGATGATACAAAAACCGGTATTTCTATATATAAATACAAACAATAGGATGACAAATCAGCTCGTCTCTTTCTATTGCATAAATTTTTGTCATGTACAAAGTATCTTTTATTTAATTCCTGGATGAGGGTTTAATTTATCCTGAGCATGCCTAGAAGTTTTTTTTCTTAAAAATATAAGGTCGCTATTAGTTCATAATCTAATACGATTTAATATAAAGGCTACTATTATTTTATACCTTTTTTTGTTATTGTTTAAAAATATGTGATATTGAAATAATAGGAAGTAACTCGTTAGAATTTACAGTAGCACTACGTTCTTGAACAGTGACACCATCTACCTTAATTTTTATCGTAATAAATTCTCCCGGTATACTTGTAAGTTCTGTGCTCCCAACTGCATAAGCAACCGTTATTGTATTGTCGGGATATTCTATAGTTTTGGACCAAGGAAGTGAGGTTACCTCGATTTCTTCATCACCAGATCCTGAACCAGTAGTACTAACCGAACTTAGAAAAACATCTAAGCGCATTGAAAAATTTCCTGATATCTCATAGGTAACTGTTTTACTAGCTGAAGCACTATTGTTGTCGTCATCTTTACTACAAGAAGTGAGCATTGTAACTATACATAAAGTGATAAATGCGTAATTAAAAATGGTTTTATTCATTGTTTTTGTTTTAGATTTATAATTATGACTATTAATAATTTTTATTAAGTATATACTATTTGTTGGAGCAGCCTTAGAGATAAAATGCTACAGATGTGTCATTGTGCCATTTTAATCCCATATTTTGGGTTAATTGCCGGGAGCAAACAATTTTTTTTTTGGAAACATAGTCTGGCTTGCTCTGTGGTTGTTAATTTTATTGACATATATTCCAGAATTTAGTTAATTTTTTGATTTGTTTTTTAACATTTTACATCATTTAAAAAATGAAAAAGATGAAATTTGAAAAACAAAATTACTCTATAGGTTATTCAACTCAACTTACCAAATGATAAAAAAACAAACAATTTAATATCTGCATAAGCAGTCTGTAAAATTGTTTTTTCATTTACCGCCCCCTCTGCAAAACCTTCTTCAGAATTGAATTGGAACAAACTTTAAATCCCAAAAATACAGGGATCTTTATTTATTTCATATACCCGTGATTATGTATAATTACATACCTGAAATCAGGTATATTATTAGGAATGAACCGCTGTTTTATTAATAAAAACCATAAAAAAGCTACTTTTGAATATATTATGCTTTTATGAACAATAAAATAGTCCTCATTATTTTTTATTTTCTTCTTCTTTCTTCAAAAGGGATGTCCCAACGCTTTAATACATTAGGTGATGACAGCAAGTTTACAGATAGTATTATTGCTATAATAAAGACTACAAAAGATGATAGTATTAGGAGCTACCTGAGTTTTAAAATTTCAGATCTTTACAGGCGCAATAACGATATTAAAAAATTTGAAGAGTACCTTGCAATAGGTAATAAATATGCTTTTAAATACCCATATTTATTAGATCTGTCAGAGTATTTTAATGTCTTAAAATATATAAATGAGGACACAGATAAATATGCGCAAGGAATCATTTCTACTTTAAAAAAAATTAAAAAACATCGTTTTAAATTAAGCTATGAGTGGCAAGCCATTCTTTTACAAAATCTATCCCTTTTATCTCAAATAAAAGATAATGAAAAAGAATGTATGCGAATATTGACAGACGAGGCAGTACCTGTAGCCTTAAAATCTGAAAACCCTGAGATTTTGGGGGGATTATATGAGTTTATTGCAATTACTATGATGAATAACAATCATAAAGAAAAAGCAGCTTTATATTTTCAAAAGGCTATGACCCAACTAGAAAATGTTAAAGCCCCGTCCCCAATACTGTTGGAAACAAAAATAGAGACCACGGTTTTTGCTGCTGAGAATTTGATAAGAATGGATAAATTGCCGGATGCTAAAGAACTGTTGGATAAAACCTTTTTGATTTTAAAAAAGCACCCAGAATCTAACATGAACGGGATTTATTATTTTACAGAAGGGTTTTATCATCATACATTAAAAAACTATCATAAAGCAATACAAGTTTATGAAAAAGGAATTGAAAATGCCATTTTAAATAATGATATCCCTAATCGTAACCGATTAAAATATGCTAAATACCAGTCCTTATATCATCTCAAAAAATATAATGAAGCTGTTACTATATTAATTGACCTGGAAGGAAAAAAAGAACTATTAATTGAAGACAAAAAAAAATACTATATAGAATTATCAAGAGCTTATGAGAAATTAAAAGACTATAAAAAGGCATATCTTTATAGTACAAAGTTTATTGAGCTAAACGATAGTATTGTTGATGCCAAAACAAAAAATGAAATATTAGCGTTAGAAACCAAGTTTAACAAAATAGAGAATGATAAAAAGATTAATGAACTCGAAGCAGAAAAAAAACAAGCTGAGCTCATAGCAAAAAACAACCAGCTCTATTATTTATCATTTGGCGGATTTTCTCTTTTACTCTTATTTATTATATCTCTTCTCTGGAAAAATAATAAAGCCCAAAAACATTTAACACAAGAAAAAGAAATCAATTATATCCAAAACTTAAAACTACTGAATGACCAAAAAGAGATGGAAGTAATGCAGGCTATGATTGATAGTGCAGAAGCAGAACGAAAACGTGTTGCCCGGGACTTACATGACGGTATAGGCAGTAGGTTGTCGGTCATGAAAATGAAGCTAAATCAAATTCCCAGATTAAATTACGACGACTCCCGTACACGAGATTTTTCTGTGCAACTCTCAAATTCTATTGCAGAATTAAAGCAAATTTCGTATAATCTGATGCCAGAAACCCTGCTTAAACTAGGATTAGAAGCAGCCTTAAAAGATTTATGCCACTCATTGAGTTCAGAAAAAATTTCTATAAATTTTCAATCCAACAGGATAGTTAAAAGTATTTCAGAAAAACATCAGATTACAATTTTTAGGATTGTGCAAGAACTTATTAATAATGCACTAAAGCATTCTGACTGTTCATATATTATTGTAGATTGTAACCAAAATAAAAATTTATTTTTGATAACTGTTGAAGATAATGGAATAGGTTTTAACAGAGATGATCTGAGCAAATTTACTGGTTTGGGTCTCAAAAATGTGAAAAACAGAATTGATTTACTGAATGGTAAATTAGAGGTAAAAACGCAATTAGGGCAAGGGACCGTTTATAATATTGAATTTTTATTGTAATCTTAAAAATGAAAACATTGTACAATTTGGTTATCGTTGATGATCACCCTTTGGTAACAGAGGGATTAAAAGTTCTTTTGTCGCCCCTTACCAATATCAAAGTAGAAGAAGTATTTAGTAATGGAAATGCTTTATTTCGGTATGCAGGTATTTCAGGGGTAGATATACTTTTTTTAGATATATTTTTGCCGGATACTAATGGAATTGATTTATGCTTAAAACTTAAGAAATTGTATCCCGAAATGATTATTTTGGGAATGAGCAGTCAGTCTGAAAGAAGTATTGTGATGCAAATGATAAAAAATGGGGCAAATGGATATTTACTTAAAAGCGCATCATTTGAAGAATTTAAAAGTGCCCTTTTGCAAGCTATTAATGGCGAACTTGCTTTTTGTAATGAAGTAAAAGAATTAATAAATAAAACAAATATTAATGATCTAAGGATGATTCCTCGATTAACACAAAGAGAAAAAGAAATCCTTTCTTTGTTAAAGCTAGGAAAATCTACCCAAGAAATATCAGATGCCTTATTTATAAGTTTTTTAACAGTACAAACCCATAGAAGGAATTTGCTTGCTAAGTTTCAAGTTAAAAACACCATTGAACTGGTCAATTATGCTCAAAAAAATGGTATTCTGTAAACTTTATTGATTGCCTTTTTAAAACTTCATAAGCATCTATATAATATAAAAACATTATGCAAAAGGTAACAAACAACCCTTTATTTTACATTTGTTAGAATATAAAATTAATTCCTCCTGCAAAACCAATCTGGATTTGTTGCTTAGTATCTTCATTGTTTTTTTTCCATAATTCATTTTCTAAAAGTAATTTATCATATAGATCATCCTTAGAGCTAATGTATTCTAAAATTCCAGAAGCAAATAGTTCAAGGTTTTCTGTCAATTTAAACGAAGGAATCAGAGAGTATTTTACTTTAAACATTTTATTTTCTAAATTAAATTTATTGATCGTTATAAATGGATGGATTGTTATTTCGTTTCGTAATCGTAATTTTTCTATTAAATAAAGATTTGCACCAAAACCAACTTCGCTAAAAATCCTTTCCACTTTTTGATTATAACCAAAACCAAAAACACCGTATGTGTTTTTTCCCCCAGACTTAAAAGTTATTGAGGTTGACTCTAAATAATCATAAAAAAGGGAAATTGATTTTTCACCATTGGTTATAAAGTTAAGTAACCCGATAGGAGTATCATTATTTTCGGCAATATTGATAAAGCCGCTTACTTGTATACCTTTAACACTCTTTGCCGTATTTAGCAAGCTTGCAAATTGAATTCCTTTTATATTACCACCAATGTTTATTAAGCCCGAAAATAGTAAACCAGAATATGATTTTTTATTTATGTTGATAAGCCCTGCAATAGCTATCCCAGAACCTTCGTTGTTAATATGGTTGGATAATCCGGCTAATTGAAAACCATGGGCATTGTTTTTAATAACACTTGTTAACCCAGACACAATAAAAAACTTTTCATCATTAGAAACTCCTCCCAACAGATGTATAGATGCACCATTTGAAGTTTGAGCTGCATTAAACCCATTTGTACTTACTGGATATACTAATCCAAAATGAAAAGAGGCCTCTTTTTGTGCTTGCACTAGAGATAAAACAGATAAACTACCGATGAGTAGTAAGAGCGTTGTTTTTTTCTTTAAATACATAATAATACTATGATTTGATAAGCAAAACTACTTTCTTGCTTGTCAAATACACTTACCAAATGGTAAAAAACAACTATTTTATGTTTTTTCTAAGACGACTTAAACTTTGGGGTGTAATACCCAAGTAGGATGCAATACAGGTTAGAGGTACATTTTGTATTATTGCTGGATTTTCGTTTATAAATTTCAGGTACAGTTGTTCGGCAGATAAAGTAGCAAGGTCAACCGCCCGTTGTCTGTTGTCATTAGACATTTTAAGAAAAACTTTTGATTGAAATTCCTGCATAACAGGAAATCGGGCGAGCAGGTTTAAAACACTAGATCTGTTTATTTGTAAAACTTTTACATCTGTTACTGTTTCAATATAATTTTTTGGTGAAATTGTATTGTTTAAAAAATGAATATATGTGGTAAGAAATTCCGGTCCTTTATTTATATCTGTTACTATTTCATTGCCAAAATCGTCAATATAATATCTGCGCACAAAACCCGAAGCTATAAAATGATGTAATTTTGGTACATGTCCTGCTTTTTCAATAATAGTATTCTTTTTTATAAAACCAGACTTAAAAGATTTACAAATAAAATCCTTATCAACATCTTCAAGTTGAACAAATTCTAAAAAATAGTTAATCAAAGGAGTATATATATTCAAATATTTAGACTTTAATATTATGTTCTTTCTATTATACCAAGTGCTATTATTAAATAGAGACGTTATTTTTTGATTTAGTAGGCAAATTAACACATAATTTATGTTTTTTTATTTTTTCAATGTAACAAATTGCTTTGTAAAAGCAATTTGTTACATTGAAAGTAAATCGATTTCTTGTTGTAGATTTTTTTTTGCCTGTATTTCAAACTTGTTATAAAAATAATTGGTTTTAAAGATAGCCGGCATGTCTTTAAAATGATGCAGAACTTTTATTCTTCCTTTATGGTACATAAAATCAGGGTAGTGTTTATATTCCTTTCTTACATTTTTGTAATACCTCTCATAGGTTTTCCAATCACTTCCTAATATAGATAAATCAGCATCGGTAAAATAATTTATATCCTTGCTTTTAGCAATCTTATGCCCTTGGGTAGCAATTATAGTATCAAAACAGGTTGTAATGCGTTTTTTTTCAATCTTTAAGGTATTTAGTATTTTTTTTGCTTTTTTAGCACTTTGTTCTTCATTGTCTTGTTTATACACATTGTATATATAATCGTGATAAAATAGGGCAAACAAAACCATATCCCAATCCTTAATCTCGTTTTTTACTTCAATTAAGTGACGGTAAAGGTTCTCCAGGTGAGAGAGATTATGATAGTACCGGTTTTTTTTACTGTGTTGTTTTGCAATATCGCTCCACAGGGACTCCATATACTCTGAATCTTGAGTGTAGTCGGACAGTAATGTTATAAAAACAGGTTTCAGCAAAATTTCTCTTTGATTTTATCTACTATAGTTTGTGCTAATTTTTCTTTAGATTCCACAGTCCATCCAGCCACATGAGGACTTAGTATTACATTATCCATTTTAAGGAGTTCTTTAAACTCTTTTGGCATGTCTTTTTTTGAGGTAAATAAATTTTCAAAAGATGTTTTTTCATATTCTAAAACATCCAAACCTGCACCCAGGATCTTACCATTTTTCAACGCTTCAACCAAATCTGCTGTTATCACACTTTTTCCTCGAGCAGTATTGATTAGCCAAAATGGTTTCTTAAACTGGTTAATGAATTTTTTATTGATCATACCTATAGTTTCTGGAGTTTGAGGTGTGTGAAGGCTTAAAATATCGGTTTTTTCAAAAAACTCTTCTAATTCTACCTGAGTGGCATCACTATTTTCTACATCTTCAAGAATATCATAACAGAGAACTTCAACTGCAAAACCCCGAAGTTTTTTTGCAAAAGCTCTGCCCATATTACCATAACCAATAATGCCCACTGTTTTTCCATCCAATTCTATACCCCGATGTTCCTCGCGCAACCATTGCCCGTCCCTAACACTTTTATCAGCAATGTTCATTTTGTTAAATAGCGATAGGATCATACCCAAAGCATGCTCGCCAACTGCATTTCGATTTCCTTCGGGAGCATTAAATAACTGGATTTTATGTTCCTTTGCATATTCAACATCAATATTTTCCAGACCAGCACCTACGCGCCCTATAAACTTTAAGTTTTTGGCTTTGTCTAAAAATGTTTTATCAATTGCAAACCGACTTCGAATAACCACTCCTTCATAATCTTGAATTTTAGATTCAACTTCTTCTTTAGAAGCAATATATTCTTCCTCATTTTGGAATCCAGCTAATTGTAATTGATGAATAAGTAATGGATGATTAGAGTCTAAGTGCAGTATTTTCATAAAAAACTATATTGATTTTCAAAATTAAGTATTAAAAATCGTATTTGCATGACGGTAACTTATGATTTTAATCCGGGAATCATGTATTCAAGTAATTTTATAGATCGATGTATTTAGCAACTGTTCGTTCATGTTGGGTGTCGCCAGTATGTTTAGTACTTTGTTTTTCAAAAAGTAATACATGAACCTCTTCGTTATCTTTGGTGCAAGGACAATGTTCTACTCCTTTGGGGACTACAATTATTTCGCCAGATTGAACAGTAACAGTTTTGTCTCTAAATTTCATGTATAAAGTTCCTTTTATTACGTGAAATAGTTCATCCTCATCTTCGTGAGAATGCCATATAAAATCTCCACTTAATTTGGCAAGATATATCTGGTTGTCATCTACCGTAGCAATACGATGAGGATGCCATTGCTTATCAAATTTCGAGAGTTTTTCATGGATGTTAATTGCTTTCATAACTATATCTTTTTTATAAAAACAAAGTACTTATTTCATCTGTGATTCTGGCAGGTCTTAACGTTTCCTTATATAAAAAATTAGGTTAATATGATTTTAAAAATTTATTGTAACGTATTACTGATTAATTTGTTTTTTGCATTTTACAAAAGAAATCTAGAGTCTTGTCAGAATATTCTCTTAAATAATAATCTTTAATATTTATACTTTTTACTAATTTATTATTTTTTCTAAATAGCTTTTTTCTGTTGTAACGATTTAATATCTCGTATGGAATTTTAAGAATAAATGATGGGATTTTATATTGAAGATTAAAGAGGTCTAATTTTAAAATGTTTTTTACAGTTTTTTCGTTTGCTGTATAATAATGATCTGTTTTTTCATTCCCTTCGATACCCATAATAGTATATGTATTGAACACATCTTTAATTAGATTACTAATTTGATTATAGGTGTATTCCTTATAGTGCCAAGGGTTCCTGGCAATGGATTTCATGGCATTAGGGGTAGTTAAAAACACTGTGCCACCAGGTTTTAAAACTCTTTTTATTTCTTTAATAAAGAGTTTGTCATTTTTAACATGTTCAATGATTTGAAATAAAAGAATAATATCAAAACTATTGTCTGAAATAAAGGATAGAGGGGGTGTTTTTTTATGAAAGACAGTAGCGTTAGGGAACTTTTTTTTAATGTGATATGTTGAATATTTCGATTTGTCGATAAGCGTTAATTGTTTTGCTTTTTTATGATACATAGTTACTCCATATCCTTCTCCACAACCAATTTCAAGAACATTTCCTTGTATCTTATCCAGTACTAATTCGTATGCTTTGCGTGTTCTTTGATATAAAGGATTATCTGAATATATTTTGGAAGAAGTAACTTCAGTAGAAAAGAAATACATATACTTAGGTTAGTAAATTAATAAGGCCAGTTTATAGTATGCCAATCCTGAAATTTAACTTCAAATTTTTTGAATTGAATCGATAACTTATTAGATTCTTTAGGATGATTAGGTATAAATTGTTCAATCATCTGAGAGTACATATTTTTGAGCCGAATTGCATGTTTTACATTGATAATTGGATGAGGAGGATCAAAAGAGGTCATCCATTGTAATTCTTCCCAAATATTTTGCATAGCAATTTGGCAAATTTTGCTTCCTTTATCTGGGTTACCAGCTCTGTAGTATAGCTTTCCTAAGGCATAGGCATACTGCCGAAATGGAATAGTTTGGTCTGGAAAAATTGAAATACAAGTATCTAATACTTTAATTGCTTGATCTGTTTTGCCTTCTTCTAATAATGCTTGAGCCAGAAAATAATAATTTCTTCTTAAAATTTCTTGAGCATATGTTCTGTTTTCATCATCAATAAATACAGAAGGGTTATTTAGATTTTTGAATATATTAGATTTAATAAAACTAGGATACATAGTTTTTGTATCTACAATTTTTGGGTTTAAAGAAAGATCTGAACGTTTTACAGGAGCTAGTAAGTCTACTAAACCACGTTGTATAGTATACATCTGTAATCCTATATAATGATTTGTGTTTCCATTTATTGCAAAGCAAATTGGTCTTTCTAAAATATTTTGTTGCACTAGGTTTAATAAAACAAGATCATTAATAGCATAAAAATCTTTTGAAAACTTCCAGGTAATACGATCTGTGTAATTTAGTTTTAATGCCTTTGGGTTATATAAGTTTTTAATAATTTTAGAGGTATCGATAGAAACTGAAAATACATCAGAGGGGATATAATGAACTTTCTTCCCGTTCCATAATATACTAGTTTTGTCATCCTTTAGAAAATCAAATAATAGCTTCAACTCAACAGGTTGATCTACCTCTTTTTTTAAAGGAAGAAGTTGTTGACTATTGTTGTAGAGGTTTTGAGGTAAGCTTATCAATATTGGATTTGAGGAATTTACTTTTCGTTTTAATTTTTCGATATACCAATCTAATGTTAATTGATCAAAGTTAATTACTCGAATATCTGTTCTGTATTCTTCTACCTCTTGCAGATACCATAATGGAAATGTCATATTATCCCCATTAGTTATTAGGATAGCATTAGTTGGGCAGGAATCTAGATATGATTTTGCAAAATCATAAGCAAAATTATCCTTAGATCGATTGTGATCATCCCAGCCTTTTGCAAAAAGATGAATTGGTACAAGTAAACCAATACATATACCAACGAAAAGCAATCGTTTTTTTTCTGAAACAATAAATCGAAAGAGATTAAATACAGTAAGTACAGATAATCCTACCCATAATGCAAAAATAATAAATGAGCCCATAAAAATGTAGTCACGTTCTCGTATTAGAATACTAGAAGGAGTCGGATTTATATATATCGTAATTCCGATACCAAAGGTTAAAAATAATAATAATGTAGTTAGTAAGTAAGGATAGCTTTTGCGTAAAGTAAATAATCCAATAATTCCAAAAAGAAAGGGTAGGAAATAATAATTATCATTACTTAAATCATTGCGATATCTATTGGGAATATTCTTTTGGCTGCCAATTCTGGAAGAATCAAAAAAATCTATCCCACTACTCCAATTTCCATTTAAAATATTTCCTGTGCCTTTGATATCATTTTGTCTTCCGATAAAATTCCAAAACAAATACCTTAGATTAAGCCATGATATTTGATAGGTTATAAAAAAATTAAAATTTTCTAAAAAAGTAGGAGTTTTAATATGTTGAATTTCACCTTGAACAGGATAAGAAATAGTTTTGCCTTTAATAGGGATCCAACTATTATATCCATTAATGTTTGAAGCGCCTTTATGATACATTCTGGGGAAAAATGTGCTAAATTCTCTTGCATAATTAGGTTTGCTAAAATTCCCGTTGTCTATTGTAGTATATTTTTTCTTTTCTATGTTGTATTTAATAATTGAGGATCCATCTGTAAAAGGAGTAGTCTTATCTAAAGGAGCATTGTATAGATGTCCTCTAACTAAGGGGACTTCACCTAGTCCGAATTGTTCTGCTCTAATGTATTGTAATAATTGATTGCTGGTAGAAGAACCATTAGAGGTTGGAGTATAGGTGTTGGCTCTAATAACAGAAGCGGTATATGAACTCATTCCAATACCAAAAAACACAATCATTAATAACAAACGATGCAGAACAACTTTTTTTTGTTTATGGCTATACCAAAGAGCAATTCCAAAACAAATAGCAACAATGCAAATAAGTAGTATAAGTCCGGAATTTACAGGAAAATCAAAATCATTTACCATGTATATATCCATTTTATTAGCAATGCTCAAAAACCCTTGAATTAAAACCCCATAAAGAGTGAAAAAAAGTAAGCATCCCATAGCTATTGAAATACATATATTTTTGAAGGTAAATCCAAATTTTTTGTAGGTGTATAAAACAGAAAGCGGGATAACGATTGAAATATTAATTAAATGAACTCCTACTGAAATACCAATAAACAAAGCAATAAACAAAAGTAAACGGATCTCTTTTTTAGGATCATTGGTTTTTTCCCATAGTATCATACTGTATAGCACCATCGAAAGAAGAAAAAAAGAAAGGGTATATACTTCACTTTCTGTAGATGCAACCCAAAAACTATGAATAAAACCTAAGGTAAGTGCTGCAATAACACCACATGTAATGGATAACCAACCTTGTGTATTCTTTGTATATGTTTTGTTTATAATTTTATTAGCGATATGTATTGTTATAAAATACAATAGTAAAACCGTTAATGCTCCAAATAAAGAGGAGATTAAATTGGTTACATATGCCGACATAGATACTGGAAAAAAAGACAAAATAAATTTACAAAGTAGCATGTAAAATGGTGCGCCAGGAGGGTGGGTGACCTGTAATTTATAGTTGGATGCTACGAATTCAGCACTATCCCAAAAAGTAATAGTTTTAGGGGAACAAAAAGCATATATAATAAATACGAAAAGGAAGAGCAACCAACCAATGCTTTTCTCTGTTTTTTTCATTGAATAATAGATGAGATCTAATGCAAGATAGAAGAATTATTTCTAATAAACGAATACATAAAATGATCACATCTGGATTTTAAAATTCAGTTGTAAACCTAATAAATTAATAATATGTAAATCAGGTAATCTTTTTGTTTAAGACGAAATTAATCGAAAGAGCTTTGGATTTGGAGATTGAGAAATTTTTATTATTGTTAATGTTTTGCTATATTTAATAATATCTTTGTCCATCAAATATTTAATCCCCAAAACCTATGAGAAAATTTTTACTTTTTTTAATATGTATTTTGTTTTCAACTACCTACGCTTCTTTACATTCGCAAACTCTAAATGAAACCTCAGGAACAGGATCTGGAGTAAATATTACTACTGGTGATTATAACACCATGTATGGAGATAGTACAGGATCAAATCTTAGTAGTGGATTAAGAACCACATTTGTAGGTTTTGGAGCAGGTAGAGATAATACAACATCAGAGAGTACATTTGTTGGCTATTATGCTGGTCACAAAAATACTACTGGATCTGACAATACATTTATAGGACATGAAGCTGGTAGACTTAATTTAACTGCAGGAGATAATACTTTTATAGGAACCGAATCTGGAGAGTTTAATACTACAGGATATGATAATACTTTTGTGGGTGAGGAGTCTGGAACAAATAATACTACAGGATATGAAAATGTTTTCATAGGTGAGGATGCTGGTTTTAGTAATACTACTGGGTATAGAAATACATTTGTCGGTAATGAAGCGGGAATATCCTCAGGAACAGGATATCGTAACACAGGTGTTGGAGATGAGGCATTATCTGATGTTAATGAAGGACATCACAATTCAGCATTTGGAGATTCTGCAGGGAGAGATGTAAATAGAGGTATTTATAATACTTTTATAGGAGCAGCGTCTGGTGTAGCGACAGAACACGCAGATTACAATACTTTTGTAGGTGCACGATCAGGTTGGGACAATAACAGAACTAATTCTACTTCTAATGCCAATAGGAATACCTATGTTGGTTTTGAAACTGGATTTTCTAATCGTGAAGGAGAAGACAATGTAGGTATGGGAGCATATTCTGATTTTGATAATACAACAAGATCACGATGTACTTTTATTGGTGCGGATAATACACCAAGTAATAATGATGTCATAATGCTAGGATATAGTATCTTTAATGATGGTCAATATTCTATTGGTATAGGAAATGATGTGGATATACGAAGTACAGGAGCTATTGCAGTAGGCTATTTGGCAGATATGAATAATACTACCTCAGCCAACTCTATACTGATAGGTAGACAAGGATCTATAGATCAAAGCAGGGCAATAGGTATTGGTTATCTTACAGATGTTGATAATACTGAGGCGATTGCAATTGGAGCTAGTTCTGTAGCACAAAATGATGGAGCTATAGTTATAGGTACTGGAGCAACTTCTACAGATCCAGGAGCAACAAATCCTATTAATAATATTGCAATAGGATATAATGCGAATGTAAGTGGAACAAATGCGATAGCGATAGGAAATGCAGCTACAGCAATAAATGATAATACGATGGTATTAGGAGGAGCAACGAATTCACTTAGCGTGGGAATAGGAACAGATACGCCTAATGCTAATGCTTCATTAGAGTTATCAGGATCTAATAAAGGTTTGCAAATGAATCGGTTAACTAATGCCCAGAAAGCTGCTCTAGAAGGTGGATTAACTGCTACAGATGAAGGGTTATTGATATATGATACAGAAGATAAGACAGTATATACTTGGGATGGTACACAATGGCTTAATACATCTTCTTTAAATACAGATGCTCAAGAACTATCTCTTGCAACCAATACTCTAGGTATCTCTGGTGGTACAGCAACGATTGATCTTTCTACATATTTGGATAATACAGATGCTCAAGAGCTGTCTCTTACAACCAATATTTTAGGAATATCTGGAGGTACAGCAACGATTGATCTTTCTACATATTTGGATAATACAGATGCTCAAGAACTGTCTCTTACAACCAATACTTTAGGAATATCTGGAGGTACAGCAACAGTTGATCTTTCTACATATTTGGATAATACAGATAATCAAGAGTTATCATTGGCAGGTAGTATGTTAAGTATTTCTGGAGGGTCAAATACAATTGATTTATCAACATTTATAAGTTCTGATAACCAAAATCTTACATCTGCTACTTTAAGTGGAGCAAATCTTACTATTGCAATAGAAGGAGGTACTGCCGTTTCTGTTGATCTTTCTCCAATTGTTTCTTCATTACAATCAAACTTAAATGATACTCAAAATGAAGTTGTTGCATTGCAAACGCAAATAACAGATATACTATCAAGATTGGATGCAGTAGAAAGCTGTGCTTGCGATAATGAAGAGACTAAAAATAGTGGCCCCATACTATATCAAAACATACCAAATCCGTTTAATGGCACATCTTCAATTAAATATTATCTTCCTACAGGAATTACTAATGCCTCAATTGTTTTTAGTAACTCAATAGGTCAAATAATATCTAAAATAGCATTAAATGAAACAGGTACCAAAGAAGTGAATATTAATAGTGATGGATTAGCATCAGGAACTTATTTTTATACAATGTATGTTGGTAGTAAAAAAATAGATACTAAGAAGATGGTAATTAAAAATTAAGATTGTATATACTATTAAAAAAGCTTCACTATTATTGTGGAGCTTTTTACTTTTAATCCTTATGAAAACGGATACTATAGATTTTTTAAATACAATTTTGATTCTAATATCTTTTATACTTGCTTATTTATTGCCTTTTCAACTCTTTCTTTTTGCATATGCAATTTTGGGACCATTACATTATTTTACTGAAATAAATTGGATACAACATAATAACTATTTTGTCAAAAGTAAGATTTGGGTTTTTATAATAGTAATTTTTGCCTTAGTGATTACTATGCCAGTTGTAGCAAGGCTTCCTTTTTTTAATATCTTTGAAAAAAACCAGTTGCTATATAAACTGCGATTCGTATTATCAAAACACCTAAATTCTTTGTTTTTTATAAGTGTTGTGATAGCATTTTCTTTAGTTGTTTTTAAAAATAAAAAACACCAACTTGTTTCTGTTGGCATAGGTATAGTCATAGCTTTTTTGATGCATAAGTTTTCTTTGTATCATTTGATTTTTGGGATTTTTCTACCAACAATAATACATGTTTATGTATTTACACTATTATTTATGATATATGGTAATCTTAAATCAAAAGGTAGAATAGGGTATTTTAATATTTTGCTTATTGTTATGATTCCAATAGGCATATATTTTTTAAATATAGATCAAAGTTTATATAATTTTTCAGATGCTATAAAATCAACATATCTTGGAAATAGTTTTCATGTACTAAATGTTAGTATTTCTAAAATATTAGGTATTTCAGACGGGACAAAGTTCTTTTTTTATGAAGTAGCAGATTTAAAAATACAAATATTTATAGCTTTTGCTTATACATATCATTATCTCAATTGGTTTTCTAAAACAACGATTATTGGTTGGCATAAAAAGTTAACTCAAAAAAGATCTATTGTTATTTTTTTTCTATGGATAACATCAGTTGGGCTGTATTTTTATGATTATAAAACAGCTATTGCATTGCTTTTGTTTTATAGTTTGATTCATGTATTTATGGAGCTTCCTTTAAATGTTATTTCTATGAAGCAAATAGGAAGAACATTTTTTAGATTATAACCAATTAAGTTATGTTATTAAAATGTGCTTATTTCTTTTGAGAAAAAATATAGCATTATAAAAACAAAGTACTTATTTCATCTGTGATTCTGGCAGGTCTTAACGTTTCTTTATATAAAAGGCACCAACTGGTTTTTGCAGAAACTAGCACTTTTTGGCTAGTAGTATTTATAATTTTGGTGTGGCGTTCACTTTTAACTCCCCGATAGTTATCTATCCATGTTTGTATAGTGATCTTTTCATTTTCAAAGGCGGGGCGATGGTATTCTATAAAGTGATTAAGAACAACCCAAACATAGGTGTTTTGTATAGTTTTGTTGGTTTTGGATTCCCAATGCTTTTTTGCGATATCCTGCACCCATTGCAGGTATACTACGTTATTTACATGTTCCATATCATCAATAGCAGATCTGGGCACTGTAAAGTGATGTTCAAAAACCTCGGATTTCATTTTCAAGAAGAATTAAAACCCTAAGATAAGCTTTGCAATATAAAAGAAGAGGAAAATTCCGAAAATATCGTTGCTGGTAGTTATAAAGGGGCCAGTTGCTATTGCGGGATCAATACCTTTTTTATCTAAGATTATAGGTACAAAAGTACCTATTAAAGCAGCTACAATAATAACACTCATTAACGCAATTGCAATGGTTAAGCTAAAAGCAATTTCATAATTCATTATAAAACCAAAAATAATGATAAGCAAAGCCAATGCTGCACCATTAATCAAACTAAGACTAACTTCTTTTAGCAGTCGTTTTAATAAACTACCTTTTACTATATTGTTTGCTAATCCTTGTACAATAATCGCAGAAGATTGAACCCCTACATTACCTGCCATTGCAGCAATTAATGGTGTATAAAAAAATAAATCTCTAATTCTGGGGTTAGCCATAACATCTTCAAAACCTTCCATAATAAACACACTCCCCAGTCCTCCAAAAAGACCTAATATTAACCAGGGCAGACGAGCTTTGGTAAGCTCCAAAATATTATCGTCGGCCTCAACGTCTTGTGATATACCAGCAGCTAATTGATAATCTTTTTCAGCTTCATCCTTTATAAAATCCACAATATCATCAATAGTTACACGACCTACCAAAATCCCTTTTTGATCTACCACAGGAATAGCTTCGAGATCGTATTTTTGCATAATGCGGGCTACTTCCTCCCCATCGGTATTTACATTTACATAATCTACTTTTTGGATGTATATCTCGCTTATATGAGTTTTTGCAGAGGCGGTTAATAGATCTTTTAAAGATAATCTTCCTTTTAGTTTTTCTTCTTGATCTACAACGTATATAGAGTGTACCCGTGTAACGTTTTCTGCTTGTCTTCTCATCTCACGCACGCAACCGGCAACGGTCCAGGTTTCTTTTACTTTTACCAATTCTTTGGCCATTAAACCCCCGGCAGTATCCTCATCATATAAAAGCAGTTCTTTAATATCCTCGGCATGTTGTTCATCTTCGATCTCTGCAATAACTTGTTCTGCAAGATAATCTGGTAATTCTGCAATAATATCGGCAGCATCATCGGTGTCCATTTCCTCAAGCTCTCCTGCAATTTCTTTTGCCGAAAGATTTTCAAGAATGCGTTCCCGAAAATCATCTTCCAACTCCATTAGTGCTTCAGAAGTTTTTTCGCTGTCCAGTAATTTGATAAGATAAGTTGCTTCTGCCAGGTTAAGCTCACTTAAAACCTCTGCAACATCTGCAAAATGGATTTCATTGAGTATATCCCGCAGATGTGCATCCTCTTTTGTTATAATGAGGTCTTTTACCTGTTGAATAAGTTCATCAGAAATTTGAAATTGCATACGTTTATTTATTAAAATATCCCTTGCCGAAGCGAGACAAAGATAACTAAAGAATTTGATTGCACTTTATGGTTATGTTATTTTAAGTTTTTGTGCAATCGATTGTGTTATGGTAGAATAATAAATGGATTTATACATTTTAACTTTGAAATCGTGTGTATAGAAATTGCATTTATTTTTTAAATACCCGGGACAAAAATTTTGTGTCAGACTTGATCCGCCATCAAGTAGCACTTATGCATAGCTAGGTCAAAATATAGTTGCGATTATGTTTTTTAACGAAGAACAGAAGAAAAAGAAATAATATATTAGTGCTATTTCAAAGTGTAATTGGTATTAACATAAAGTTGGATTACTCGTTTGTGGATTTTTGAATAATTAGGGTGAGTTCTATAAACTCCTCTACAGATAATTGTTCAGGACGTTTGGATAAGTAATCCAAAGCTTTAGTTTCTTCTGTTAATTGAAAAGTTTTAAGGCTGTTTCTTAAGGTTTTGCGGCGTTGCCCAAAAGCAGTTTTTACTACTTTATAAAGTAATTTTTCGTCACAAGGAAGTCCGTATTCTTTTTTTCTAATTAATCGTAGAACTCCACTTTCTACTTTTGGTGGAGGGTTAAAAACATCTGGGGGGACAGTAAATAAATATTCAGCATCATAAAATGCTTGTGTAAGAACAGAAAGGATTCCGTAGGTTTTGCTACCGGCTTTTTCGCAGATGCGTTGTGCAACTTCTTTTTGGAACATACCCGTAAATTCTGGAATACGATCTTTGTTTTCCAAAGTTTTAAAAACAATTTGTGTCGAGATATTGTAAGGAAAATTTCCTGTGATGGCAAATTGTTCTTCAGGAAAAAGCGTAGATAAATCAAACTTCAAAAAATCTGCTTCTATTACTTTAAACTTAGTATTTCCTTTTATAATTTCATGATATTCAAGGCAAAAACTGGTGTTGAGGTATTCTATAGACTCCCTGTCCAGATCCATGGCAATTACATCAAGATCTTTTTGAAGGATATATTTTGTAAGCACTCCCATTCCTGGTCCAATCTCAATAACATTTAGATAACGGTCTAAAGTAAGGGTGTCCCCAATTTTTTTGGCTATATTTTCATCCTTCAAAAAATGTTGGCCAAGGTGTTTTTTTGCTTTTACTTCAGTTTTTTCAGAATAACGTGTGTGATTGGGAGTGTATTTTTTTTTTGATTTAGCCATTCTGTTCACTTACAATTTCTAATTCTGTTCTAAAAGCTACAAACTTACCGGCAAAACGATTCGATTTTGCTCTAAGAATATCTGCATCTTCATCATAGTATTTTTGTAGGGTCTCTTTGTTATTGGTAGTGTATTGAACAGAGTAGGTAATACCACCCATTTCTTCTTCGACTAGTACTTTTGTCATCAAAGCTTTGCTGAATTTTCCTGTAGAAAGCATATCAGGAATATGTTCGTCCTTCATCCAGTTTAACCATTCGTTATGAATAGTTTCTTCAATATTTATAGTAACGTTATAGATATACATGCAATTTGTATTTTTTGACGGTAATAAGAAGAATTTTCAACTTAATAATTACTAACAGGCAAATGTAGTGAACTCGGTCTTATAAATTATCACAAGCTATGTTTTAGTTTATAGCATCTCCCCGCAGAGTCCTGTATTTTTTTCTTGCTTCTACAAAGTAAATACTATCTGCATGGTTAAAAATTATTTTTTCATACAGCTCTTTAGCTTTTTCGGGTTCTCCAAGTTCATTTACATATAGTTCTGCCAGCCAATAATATGCATCATCAGCAAGAATATCATCGTTATAAAACTCTATGATTTTTAGATAATTAACTTTAGCTTTTTCAAATAGTTTTTCTTTTTCATATAGCTTTGCCTGACATAAAAAAGCTTCATCTTCGATTTTTTCGCCTCTGTGTTGCGTCAAAATGGTTTCATACATAGCAATAGCTTCCTGGTTTTTGTTTTGAAAAGCTAATAAATCTGCTTTAGCAAAAATCTTTAAAGCGGTTTGGGTAGAGTCTTCAAGAGAATTATCGCTAATAATAAGGCTTAACTCCATAGCATCATTGGCTATTAATTGCGAAGTAGAGGATTTTAAGACATCCAGTTGGGTTTGTGCCCATGCAAAATCACCTTTATAATAACTTGTTTTTGCAACTTTAAATCTGGCATCCTGCGCCAGAAAATTATTTTTTAAAGCATTTTGTACTTGTGTATAATAAATAAGTGCCTGATTAAATTTTTGATCCAATATAAGGATATCGGCTATTTCCATTTTTATTCTGGAAGATTGAAATCTCGAAAGCTCTTCCCGTTCTATAATATCTTTTAAAAAATCAATAGCTTCTTGTTTTTTATCTTGATTAAATGCCATAAAATGCGAATAATCTATTTGTAAACCTATTGTTTCTTTGGATTTACCATATTCATTAAATACGGTATCATATTGTTCGGCAATAGTTTTATATTCTTTTTTAGTGGCATTGTCAACTCTTGCTTTCAGGATAATTTTATGAGCAGTAAGTTTCATGTCTTTAGAGGCAGGAGTTTCCAGAATATAATCCAGGATTTCTGTAGCAGATTTGATATCCTTTTCAGCAATGGCAATTCTGGCAAGGTCTATAATACCTTCCGGACCTTCATTTTTACGTTTATAGATTGCTTTTTCTTGTACAAATGCCTTCTTAAATTCCTTTTGTTGTACAAAAAGCCAACTTAGCATTTCATTGTACAAGATATCCGGGTTTTGCTGAAGCTTTTTTATAAGTAATTTTTTAAAAATAACGTTAGCTTCATTAGCAGGATCTTCTGTTATATAATCTCCAAAATTTCGTTGTACGATGTTTATATAATTAGGCTGTATTTTTAGTAAAGCAAGATAGCTTTCAAACATTTTTTCGAGTTTGCCCTGTTCTCCATAAATTTTGGCAAGCTGTACATTAAAGTTAGCTCCGGGATTATCTTTCATCCCTTTTTCATAAATCAAAGCAGCATCATCCAAAAGGCTGTACTTTTCAAAATTTTGAGCAAGTGAGTACGCATGGTTGGCATTGCTGTTATCGTATGCTTCTATTGCTTTGTTGTAATAAGATCGTGCTTGCTCTTTTTCCCCCTGAAGGTCATAGTGATGTCCTAATTCTACTAAGATTTGTGCATTATCGGGATTTTTTTCTATTGTTTTTTTTAAAACACTTTCTGCTTCATTAAATTGTTCCAGTTGCTGATAAGACTCTACCAATCCTAGTAAATAATTAATGCGATTAGGGTTTTTGGAATATAATTTTTGATATATCGTAAGAGCTTTTTCATATTGCCCTTGCTCTATATAGTTTTTTGCCAATTGCTCCGACTGCGCAACTGCCGATAAAGTAAAGAATAGAGTGATGTATACAAAAATAAGGCGCATTTTACGAGTTTTTTTGTAAATATAGCAAAATGCTTTTTAGAAACCCCAGTTCGATTCATCTGAAATGCTAGTTTTCGATACAAAATTCTAATAAGAATTTCACTACCAAACTAACGCATTTCAGATGAATCGAACTGGAGTTAGTAAGAGGAAAGCGCCCTGCAGCATGCAGGAAGGTTTCGTTACCCGATGAAAGCGCCCTGCAGTATGCAGGAAGGTTTCGTTACCCGATGAAAGCGCCCTGCAGCATGCAGGAAGGTTTCGTTGCCCGATGAAAGCGCCCTGCAGTATGCAGGAAGGTTTCGTTGCCCGATGAAAGCGCCCTGCAGTATGCAGGAAGGTTTCGTTGCCCGATGAAAACGCCCTGCAGCATGCAGGAAGGTTTCGTTGCCTGATGAAAGCGCCCTGCAGCATGCAGGAAGGTTTCGTTACCCAATAAAAAAGCCCTGCTATACAATATGATGTAAGCAGGGCTTAGTATTTTTTTGGTCTTATTTTTTAATCTATATATTCAAAACCACAATAAGGTACTAATACATCCGGGATTTTAATACCTTTTGGCGTTTGATAATTTTCTAAAATACCAGCAAGAACCCTTGGTAATGCTAATGAGCTACCATTTAAAGTGTGCGCTAATTGATTTTTACCATTATCATCCTTAAAACGCAATTTTAAACGATTTGCCTGGTACGATTCAAAATTAGAAACAGAACTAATTTCTAACCAACGGTCTTGCGCAGTAGAAAAAACTTCAAAATCAAATGTTAATGCCGAAGTAAATCCTATATCACCACCACAAAGGCGCAAAATACGATATGGTAATTGTAGCTCCCTAAGAATATCTTTTACATGCTCTACCATGCCATCTAATGCCTTGTACGAGTTTTCTGGTTTTTCAATACGTACAATCTCTACTTTATCAAATTGGTGCAAGCGATTTAATCCTCGTACATGAGCACCATAAGAACCCGCTTCGCGTCTAAAACAAGGAGTGTACCCTGTGCAGCAAATAGGTAATTCGCTTTCGGTAAGCAATTCATCCCTAAACATATTGGTTACAGGAACCTCTGCGGTTGGTATTAGATACAAATCATCCCCGGTAACATGGTACATTTGTCCTTCTTTATCAGGTAACTGCCCGGTACCATAACCAGAAATTTCATTTACTAAGTGTGGCACCTGGTACTCTTTATATCCCGCAGCAGTATTTTTGTCTAAAAAATAATTAATTAGTGCGCGTTGTAATCGTGCCCCTTTACCTTTGTATACAGGAAAACCAGCACCAGTTATTTTTACACCCAGTTCAAAATCTATAATATCATATTTTTTAGCAAGCTCCCAATGTGGCAAAGCCCCTTCTTGCAGTGTTGGGATTTCCCCTTCTTTATAGATCTCTTCATTATCTTCATCACTTTGCCCATTAGGCACAGAGTCATTTGGGATATTAGGTATAGTATATAATATCTGAACTAATTTTTCTTGTATATCATTTAGCTCTGTAGATAATTGCTTGGAGCTCTCTTTAAGCTGAGCCGTTTTTTCTTTTAAAAGATTTGCTTTTTGTTGCTCTCCATTTTTAAATAAAATCCCTATTTCTTTAGAAAATTTATTAGAATCTGCCAGAATATTATCTAGCTTGGCTTGAGTGGCACGACGGTTTTCATCTAGGGTAATAACCTCTTCTAAAACCGGAGCGGCATCAAAATTTCGTTTAGCCAAAGCCATAATATAAGCCTCTTTGTTTGCTATGATGTTTTGTACTACTAACATGATATCTTTTTTGGGCGATTGCCGGGCTATCCGCTATATCTTTTTTATGGTGTACTTCGACAAGCTCAGCATACCATAAAAAAGGATGTCGCTTCTATCCCTATCGCAATGAAAAAGTAAAATTAAATAAATTTGAGGGTATCTATGGTATAGTTAGATAACGAATTTTAAGAAAAACACCCAAAAACATATATATTTTTGCAAGTATACCTTGTTAACCCGTCTCCGGGTTGTTGATTAACTCTGTATCTCGTATTTTTGTTTTTTCAAAAAAAACAGCAAAATTGGCAACGACAGTACAAAACATTTTTCTTACCAAAAAAGAAAAACTTCGATGTATGAATTGCGGCAAAAGTATTCAAAAAGGAAAATCTTTTGTGGCAGAAAGTGAAAATCATAAAGGAACCTGTTTTAGCTGCTCTCCATTTATAGGATATGTGATGTTGCCGCCGGGAAATGCTGCTATGACCAGACGTTCCAAAAAACACTCTGCTCTTTGCGGGGTAGTATTGGCATGGAACCAGCGTAGAAAACGCTATGAACGCCAAGGGCAATTGGTAGAAGAAAATGCAATAGAAAAAGCACGATTAGAATGTGAAAAAGATCAGGCAATACGAGATGAAAAAAATAAAAAAGCAGCGGTAATACGAGCAATAAAAGACCAGGAATATAAAGTTGCGTTTGCCAAAGCTATCAGGCAACGATACCCCAATTGCCCTGCCAAAAGAGAGCAGGAGATAGCAAGGCACGCTTGTGAGAAATACAGTGGTAGAGTAGGGCGAACGGCTGATGCCAAACAATTTGATGCCAAAATGATTGATCTTGCCGTAGAGGCACATATACGACATGCAGAAACAGACTATGATGATCGATTTGGGCAAGGAAAAGGCAAAAAAGAAATACGATCCGAAGTACGATACGATATAAATCATGTATTGCGGCAATGGAAAGGGGAAATTACCTAATTTTGTGTATGGCAAAAAAAGGAAAAGAAAAAAATACGCAAAACAAAGCTAAGCACGCAAAGCTTATGAATCGAAAGAAAAATAAGCTACGAAAAGAAAAAGAATTGCGGGCAGAACGATTAAAAGCGATTATAAAAAAAGCTTCTGATGCTGCAAATAATGAAAATAGTACAGATTAATTTTTTAAATTTTACTCCAAAGGAATTTCTATACTAATAACAGTGCCTCTGCCAATAGCAGAATCTATATGTATATCACCAGATAATTGGTTTAAGCGATTTTTTATGTTTTTAAAACCAATACCTTCAACTGTTTTATGAATTTCAAAACCCACACCATCATCTTCAAAAAGTAATTGGATAGAATCTTTATGGTGATTGAGATAAATATCTATGTTTTTGGCTTTTGCATGTTTTAGACAATTAGTCAATAACTCTTGTATGATTTTAAATAATTCTTCGGTGAGCGTAGGGCTAATTTGATCTATTAGATCTTCAGGATATGGGTGAAATGATATGTTTTGATCACTTCCGTTTTTTACATTGTGAACATATTCTTTTACTAATGTAGAAATAGAATTTTTTTGGAATTTTTTCGGGATAAGGTTATGCGAAAAATCTCTTACCTGATTATAAGTTTCGTCTATCTGTTTGATAATGTTAATTTGCTGTTCACTAATCTTTTCGGTATTGGATAATTGTAGTTTTATACTAGCCAGGTTGCCGCCAACACTATCATGTAATTCTTGTGCCAGGCGTTGTCGTTCATTATCCTGCCCTTCCATAGTAGCTTTAATAAGGTTTAACTCCTGATCTTTCATTAATCCATATACTTTTTGAGTATTTACTTCTTCTTGAGACTTGTTAAGTGCTATTTGGGTTTTTAGTTTTTGAAAATAGACAAACAATAATCCGATTACAGGGATTAATATAATAAGGAAACCAATCAAAAAAGCTTTCTTAATAGTTTGCTCTTTTTTAATTTCACTTTCTTTTAATAATTGTTCTTCTTTAAGAGATAATATTTGTTTTTCTTTTTGAAGAGTTTGATATTTTACTTCTAGTTCTTTTGCGGTTTTTTGATTTTGTTTTGTAATGATTTGATTAGAAATGTTTATATATTGTGTCATTAAATTATATGCATTTTTATAATTTTTGCGATCAATATAAAGGTCTTTAAGTATGTGTATTGCTCTTTGTTGTAATTCTAGCCTGTTCCATTGCACGGCATTAATATAGGCAGTGTTTAATATCATTTCTGCCGATTCGTACCGTCCTAACACATGATAAGCCATTCCTATGTGGTAAACTATTTCTATATATAAATCATAAAATTGATTGTCTTTGGCTTCTTCCAGAATTGGAGCCAAATATTCTATAGCCTCAATATTTCGGTTATTAAAAGCCTCTATTCTTCCCAGGTTTAGTTGTATTTCTATTCGTGTTTTATTAAAAGCATTGCCAGGAATACTTTTTAGGGCATCCAGGTAATAAAACTTAGCTTCACTATCATTTTTTTGTTCAAAGCAGGTATCCCCTAAGGTTTTTTTAGCAAGTATTATAGTTTCTTCGTCCTTGGATTCTTTTACGCAAGATTTCAAAATAGGAAAAACCAAATCATATTGTTTTTGTTTTAAATATACAATCCCTAGTCCCAGCTGGTGTTTGTAATGCATTGTTCGCATTTCTGAAATAGGAGAATTAGAAATACCTTCGATAAAATACTTCATAGCTTCATCATAAAGTCCGTTTTTAAGTTTTCCAGACCCTATAATGTAGTTCGCTTTAGAAATATATGTTTGCTTATCAGATATTTTTTCTTTTAGAGTAGTAGCTTTTAAAAGGTTTCCATAATAAATTATAGAATCTGTATTGCCCGCCAACAGGTGTATTTTTCCAATTTTTTCGATGAGATTTAACCTGGTAAGGATATTAGTGCTTTTTTTAAGCTCCAGATACAATTTTGAATTTACGGTGTTTGGAATTGTACCAAAAGATGAAAAAATTATTTTTTCGTTTTTATTTTGACTGTAAGCAGAAAAAGATAATACTATACTAATACCGCATATTATTTTAATTAAGTATCGGTACAGATTAATCATTTTGATTAAATGGAAATGGTGTTTAAAAATAAATAGATATTCCAAAAATATGTAATTAAAATTCTACTTCTATGGTTTATAGTGTTGTGCAAAAACAGGATGATTGGTCTTAGTCATATTTTATAACCCATGGATTGGTAGTAAAATAATTCCATTTGGTATTAGCAATATCTACTTCCGGATCAATCAATGTTTTGTATTCTTTACCGTTTATGGATACTTTACTATCCACGTAAACAGATATATCTTTGCCTTTTACAGCATAGTCTTTTTTAAGTCTTTGTGCAAATTGCCATATTCCATCTGGTCTTGAAGATACCAGGCGCAATTGTTTTTTAGTAAGGTATTCACTTTTATCGATTGCTTGTCGTTTTTTTTCAGGATCATTTTTATCTACTATAAAAAAACTAGTATTACCATACCTTCCCCTTAGCATCATGCGCCAGCTTAACCGATGGCCTTCTTCGGTCCAGAGCACATCTCCTGGTATAAACCAATGGCGAACGGGGAGCGAAACCTGTAGGATAAGCCATAAAGCAAGCACAGGGATTAAAATATTGCGATAAGAAGGGATAATTATTTCATTGGCAGTATAAAATTCCTTTTTTTTCATAAAAATGCGATGTATCTTTTCTTTAGAAAAGAAAAACACGCTAAAAGCAAGTGATAAATAAGGAAATATTCCTATTTGAAAAATGACAGAGTTAAATAAGTGAAAAAAGATACTAATACAAAAAGCAAAAAATCTGGTTCTTTTCCATAATAAAAGAGGGATAATCAAGAGATCAAATAAAATCCCAAAATAGCTAATAGATATATGGGTCCAGTGCTCTTGAAGAATATTACCTATGATTGGGTAATGTGCCCTGCCGGCCATCAGGTTTTTTGCTACTGTATAATCAAGCCAATCCGGGTATAGTTTAGCTACAGAGGCATAGGTATAAACAATCCAAAGCTGGGCAATGATGATTACTATGCACCATCTGGGCATAGATATTTTTTGAAGCAATGGATTTTGCTTTGTGTCTATAGAAAAATAATCCCCTGCCGGTAGAACCGTCATTAATATACATAGTAGCAAAAGAAGGTAATAGTGATTGTTGTAGGATGATTTTTGCATAAAATATACTCCTGCCCATAGTAACGTATATCCAATCATGCTCCATCGGTATTTAAAACCGATCATAACTAAAAGCCCGAAAATACCCATCACGGCAAAGTAATAATACATGCCATTGCCGGGCAAGGGTTGTAAAAATTCGAAACCGATAAAACTAAAAGTAAATTTTGGTTCTACCAGAGTGTGAGTAACCCAACCGGTAAAAATAGCCCCTATTGCTTCTGCAGCAATCAAAAAACCAAAAATAATTCGGAATACTATTAGAGGACTGTTGTCTGTATGTGAGAATAACCAACGATTAATCATACCAATGTGTTTATATAATCACGAGAAAAATCTTCGTCTTTTTGCATAGCTTCTTGTAATTCTTCTACAGAATTAAATTTTTTTTCATCTCTAATTCGTTTTAACATTCGAATTTGGATCTTTTTATTGTACAAATTAAAAGAGGCATCAAAAAAATGAGTTTCTATGGTTTGGTGTGTACCATAAACAGTAGGGTTAGTCCCGATGTTCATCATTCCGTAATAGGTTTTGTTATCGATAGTGGACTTTACTATATATACCCCGTTTTTTGGAATAAGTTTATATGGCTCTTCAATATGTAAATTGGCGGTAGGATAATTGAGTTTACGACCAAGTTTTTTTCCTTTTTCTACTATGCCCGTTAGCATAAATTCATACCCCAAATAACTGTTGGCTTTGGTAATATCACCTTCAGATAATGCTTCTCGTATTTTGGTAGAACTTACTGCTACATCGTCTATATCTTGTTTAGAGATTTCTTCGACAGTAAAATTGTTTTTCATGCCATAAGAGGCAAGATCGATTATATTAGAATTACGATTGCGCCCAAAACGATGATCGTATCCTATAATAATATGTTTTGTATTAAGCAGGTTTACTAAAATTTGTTGCACATATTCTCCTGCGGTAAGGCGAGAAAATTCTCTGGTAAAAGGATGTATAACAACACTTGAGAGCTTAGTGTTTTCCAAAATCTGGATACGCTCCTCAATAGTATTAATAAGTTTTATGTCAGAATCTTGTTGCAGTACCATTCTGGGGTGTGGAAAAAATGTTAGGATAACAGATTCTAACCCATTTCTTTCTGCACTTTCTGTAAGACGGTCGATTATTTTTTTATGACCAATATGCACCCCGTCAAAAGTACCCACTGTAACTACAGAAGGTATTTGATTATCGTATGTTTTGGCATCTGTATAGCGTTTCATCTGTTCTGTTTTGAGGTGTTATAATCTCTAAGCTTGCTTTGATAACTAAATATATTTTTTGCAAGCCTGTTTTATGATTTTGCTTTGGGTCTGTTGGTATGTCAGATTTAATTCGCTAATAAATAATAAGTTTAACATCAATTTTTTATTATGGTTTTTCTTAAAGAAAAAAATTAAAGCAGTGGTAAAAATAAAAAATAGTTCTGATACGATTCTTTATTTTCCGTTAAAGGTATTCATAGTGTTTGCTATTCCTGCTGTAACAAAAGATTGAATCAAGGAAACACCCTTTTGTAATCTTTCTGGGATCGCTTTTTCTTCTTCATCGTTCCATTCTCCCAGTACATAATCAACTTGTCTGCCTTTTCCAAATTCATCTCCAACTCCAAATCTAAACCTGCAATATTGCGAGGTTTGTAGTTGTGCTTCTATATCTTTAAGGCCGTTATGTCCTCCAGAGCTTCCTTTGGACTTAAGGCGAATTGCGCCAAAAGGAAGATTTATATCATCTGTTATTACCAAAAGGTTTTCTAAAGAAATTTTCTCTTTTTCCAGCCAATACCGTACCGCTTTTCCGCTAAGATTCATGTAGGTATTGGGTTTTAGTAATATAATAGTTTTTCCTTTGTATTTGTATGTTGTTGTGTCTCCAAGTTTTTTGGTTTCAAAGGATAATTCTTCTTGTTTGGCTAAGTAATCCAAAATCTTAAAACCTATATTATGGCGTGTATTATGGTATTTGGGACCGATATTGCCAAGACCGGCAACAAGAAATTTTTTCATAAGATCTTCTTGGGTTTCTTTTACTTTTTGTTCTGAGAATAATTTTTTGATTACTGAAAGCATTTTTTCTTTTTTGCGTAAAGGATAGAAGCGGCATCCTTTTTTAATGGTATACTAAGCTTATCGAAGTACACCATCAAAAAAGATATAGCAAATAGCCTGATCTCGATTATTACATCGGGGATACGCGCTTAAATTTTTTATAAAAATAAAAAAAAGCATCCTGAATGTAAATCAGAATGCTTTTATGTTATATTAAATCTGCAAAATTAAGCTTCAGCTGCAGGAGCTTCAGCTGTTGTAGTTTCTTCATCTTCATCTTCATCGGCACCAGCCACAGCATTACGAGAAGTTTTTACTTGACAGATTACTGTATTGTCCGGGTGAAGGATAGTATAATCTTCACTAGCTACATCGGTAACATATAATTTGTTTCCGATTTTTAAGTTAGAGATATCTCCTTCTATTACATCCGGAAGTTTAGAAGCTAATCCTTTTACTTTAATACGTCTTAAGTTAAAACGTAGTACACCCCCGGCACGAACACCACGAGAGTTTCCTACTGTTTTAAAAGGGATATTCATAGTAATTGGTTTGTCGTCAAAAATTTCAACAAAATCGATATGTAAAATTTTGTCGGTTACAGGATGAAATTGAATGTCCTGTAAAATAGCACTTATTTTTGTACCATTATCCAACGCTATTACCACGGTATGAACGTCTGGAGTGTACACTAAATTTTTGAAAGCAATTTCTGGAGCTGCAAAGTGTACAATAGTGTCTCCACCGTAAATAACACAAGGTACCTGTCCAGCATTACGTAAGGCTTTTGTTGCTTTTTTGCCTACGCTTTCTCTTTGAGATGCGTTGATTGTTAATGATTTCATTTTTTAAATTTATTAATTACTATTTACATTATAAAGTTAGAGCTAATAGACTGATTGTTATGAACACGGTTCATAACATCTGCAAATAAATTTGCACAGCTTACCACTCTTATCTTATTGCTTTTTTGTTTTAGAGGAATAGAATCGGTAACGATTAATTCTTCTAATTTCGAATTTTCAAGTTTCTCGTATGCATTACCAGAAAGGATTGGGTGGGTACATATTGCTCTAACACTTTTTGCTCCTCTTTCCATCATTAGATCTGCTGCCTTGGTTAGTGTACCTGCGGTGTCTACCATGTCATCAACCAGTACAACATTTTTTCCGGTAACATCGCCAATTAGTTCCATGTGAGAAATTACGTTTGCTTTTGCCCTTTGCTTATAGCATATTACAACATCACTCATTAAGGCTTTAGAATATGCATAAGCTCTCTTAGAACCTCCCATATCTGGAGAAGCAATGGTAAGATCACTTAGGTTTAGGGACTGTACATAAGGTAAAAATATGGTCGAAGCGAACAAATGATCTACTGGTTTTTCAAAAAAACCTTGAATTTGATCTGCGTGTAAATCCATTGTTATAATCCTTGTTGCCCCTGCGGTTTCCAGCATTTTAGCAATTAGTTTGGCGGCAATAGGAACTCTTGGTTTATCTTTTCTGTCTTGTCGGGCCCATCCGTAATAAGGCAATACAGCAGTAATATGTCTTGCAGATGCTCTTTTTGCAGCATCCAGCATTAATAACATTTCCATTAAATGGTCTGAACCCGGATGCGTGGATCCTATAATAAAAACTCTGGAGCCTCTAACAGATTCTTCAAAAGATGGTTGAAACTCACCATCACTATAAGTAGAAGTAATAATTTTACCCAATTTAGCCCCATAGGCTGCTACTATCTTTTCGGAAAGTTCAGTACTTTGACTGCAGGTAAAAAATTTTGCTTCTGTAACTCCGGTTTGCATAGGGTAAAATGTTGTTTTGTAACCAGTTAAAAATTATTTTTTTTAAACGAGGTGCAAATTTAAAAATTTATTTCAACTCTGTCACTTATTTTATTAGTTATTTTAATAGGAGGTAATGAATATTTTATTAATTTTGCCATCCGAATATATGCTCAAGTGGCGGAATTGGTAGACGCGCTGGATTCAAAATCCAGTACTTTCGGGTGTGTGGGTTCGATTCCCACCTTGAGTACAAGAAACCCTGATAAATAATTGTTTATCAGGGTTTTGTTGTTTATTAGGGCAACTTTTAAATAAGATAGATGCCTGTTAAGACATTGTTTTGTATGTCTTTAAGGTTTTAAAATTTGAAATTCGGCACGCTCTAGATATCTATTCATCCAATATATGGTATTTGCAACTCTACCTAACATAATTTTATTTTTAACTGTTTAATACCCAAGTATCTTTACTTCCACCACCTTGAGAAGAATTTACTACGATGGAACCTTTCTTTAATGCGACACGTGTTAACGCGCCTGGAATAATTTTTATATCTTCACCATACAAGGCATATGGTCTTAAATCTACATGACGGCCTTCAATAGTATCATCGGTTATGGTTGGTACGCGTGATAGGTTAATCATTGGTTGTGCGATATAATTTCTAGGATTGTGTTTAATCTTAGTAATGAATTCTTGTTGCTCTGCTTTAGTTGATTTCGGACCAATTAACATACCATAACCACCTGAAGCATCGGTTTGCTTTACTACTAAATTATGGATGTTTTCAATCACATATTTACGGTCACTTTCTTCATCACAGATATACGTTTTTACATTTGGCAAAATCATATCTTCACCCAAATAGTATTTTATAATTCTTGGTATATAAGCATAAACTGCTTTATCATCTACCACACCAGTACCAGGAGCATTTACCAAAGTTATATTTCCTTTTAAATAGGCTTTAAATAAACCTGAAGTTCCCAATAATGAGTTCTTATTAAATACCTCAGGGTCTATAAACTCATCATCCACCCTACGGTAAATCACATCCACCTTTTGCAAGCCATTCGTAGTAATCATATAAACAATATCATTTTTTTACTATTAAATCACGTCCTTCTACCAATTCTGCTCCCATCTGTTGGGCTAAATAGGAGTGTTCAAAATAGGCTGAATTATAAATACCAGGCGTTAATACTACAAGTGTCGGTTTTTCAACATCAGTTAGATATTCCAGGGTATCTCTTAAAATATGTGTATAATTATACACAGGCTTTACTCCAAGGGTTTCAAATAACTCAGGGAATGTACGCTTTAGAATTTCTCTGTTTTCGAGCATGTATGACACACAGGAAGGACATCTTAAATTATCTTCGAGCACATAATATTGTCCATCACCTCCTTTAATTAAATCTGAACCTGTAATATGGCACCATATGTCTTTTGGTGGTTTAAAGCCTTCTAATTCTTTTAAATAGGATACACTTGAAAAAATCATTTCCTTCGGAATAATTTTATCTTTTAATACTTTTTGGTCGTTATAAATATCTTGAATAAACAAGTTCAGTGCTTTGATACGTTGCTGCAAGCCTTTTTCTAAATGGTTCCATTCTTTATTTGCAATAATTCTAGGGATGATATCTAAATGAAGAATTCGCTCTACACCTTGATTATCGTCATAAACATTAAACGTCATACCTAAAGAGAGTTGTGCTCTATCTGTTGCATACTGAAGGTTTTTTAGCTTTTTATGACCGACTTTTTCAAGTCGCTCCAAAAACAATTTATAGTTCGTTCTAACGTTGTTGTTGTTATCAAACATTTCGTCATAAAAGCCTTTTGTATCGTATGCTGAGAAATCTAATTTTGGCATGAAATAATGGTGATTTTAGTCAGTTATATAGGTTTCTATAACTTTTGCAAAAAAGTTATAGTCTGTAATTAATAGAATATAGCTATTTATTAAAATTTTGGAAAAGTAACTGGTTGTTTATTTATTTTTTTAAGTTACAAAAAATAAAGACCAATCACAAAACTATCATCATTATTTAAAATAAAGCACTATGTTATATAATTCCATTCCACACACATTACGCTTCCCTCCTAGGTCGTCGCATAAAAAGTGTTCCATTAACATCGTAAAAGAAACTTTTGAGAATAAATTTTTTCAAGAAACTGTAGTAACAACTTTCGCTTTTAACCAAAGCTCAAGTTACATAACGCAGAACATTATAGTACAAATTATAACATACATTAGTATTAATCTCTTTACTATCTCAATATTTTCTAAAGTCTTTAGGATTATAGCTAAAGAATTGGAAGGTTTAATATGTAATTTGTACTTCTTCCACCTTCACCTGAATCTAATAAGACTCCTTTTTCGATTAAATCTTGAATATCTCTACGGGCGGTATCTCTGTGTACTTTTGTCATCTTTGCCCATTTCGACGAATGCAACTTACCAACGAAGTCACCTTGAAGTTTATTGATCATTTCGACTTGTCTTTCATTGAATTGGGTAGTTTTATGCAATTCCCAGAATTTTGCCTTTATCAATATTTTCGATAATGTTTCATCGGTCGCTTCAAGAGCTTCCGTTAAGCGTTCAAAGAACCATACAAGCCATTGGCTTACATCCATACTTCCCTTTTGCGTAGACTCCAACACATCATAGTACCCCTTTTTGGATTTCATTATTTGAGCAGACATACTATAAAATCTTTGGTTGGTTCTATCTGCTCTGGCTAATTGAGTATCTGCAATAGCTCTGGCAATTCTTCCATTCCCATCATCGAACGGGTGAATACTTACAAACCATAAATGGGCTATAGCTGATTTAACAACAGGCTCCATGCTTTTGTCTGTATTGAACCACTTTATAAACCGATTCATTTCCTCATCTAACCGAGAAGCTTCAGGAGCGGTGTAATGTACTTTTTCTCTCCCCATTGGACCTGATACTATTTGCATGGGATCATGTTCATCCCCCCGCCATTCACCTACTGTGATCTTATACATCCCACTTCTTCCTGTTGGAAATAGAGCAGCATGCCATCCACACATTCGATCTTTAGTCACAGGGTCTTTATATTTCTGAGTGGCATCCAACATCATTTCTACAACCCCCTCTACTTCGCGACTTGCATTAGGTAATCCTGATATTTCCATCCCTAACCTTCGAGCCACTGAGGATCTTACTTCTTTCGGATTCAATAACTCTCCTTCAATTTCACTTGACTTAACAATATCTTCGGTTAATGTCTCAAGCACCGCTTCTTCCCTTAACGCAAACCCCATGCCTTCCATTCTACCTATTAACCTACCTTGTAGATCACGCACCTTGCTCACGTATGGGAGTAGTATATCATTATCCCATTTAAAGTTTGGCCAGTCTTTACTATGGTGTAAATACATTGCTATTGTTTTTAAATGACGTATTATATACTGCGAATATAACATGTATTTGCCGCGTCACAAAATATACGCCGTAATATTTACGTCAAAAAGAACGTTTAATTGCCGTATTGATTGAGTACTTAACCCTCTTAATCTTTGATTAAGAGGGTTTTTTGTTTTTATACGTTTGCAAGAGAGGATATTTTATGCAAAGCAAAACCGATATATAGTTCTATGGCAAATACTCTTGTGTTTTAAATCATTGGTTAAATTTTTAACCCTGAAGGTTAAAAATTTGACTTACAGAGTTAAACGTTTAACCCGCAAGGCAGACCGTTTAACCCAATAGACCAAGTGACGCGTCTTTTTGACGAAGCGTTTAACAACGAGAATCAAAAATGCAATCAGGGGAGTTGAATTTTTAACCCAAGACCTTAAAATTTGAACCCTCGGGGTTAAAATTTCGACCTGCTGTGTTGAATTTTCTGTTTTTGAGGTCAAAATTTTCGTCTTTTTGACCAAACAGAAGGTCTTTTGAGGTAAACACACCTGTTTTATTATTCCGGATTTGATCCAAAATCTATAATTATGGGATTCTGAAACAAAAAACTTACTTCTGGCTTATACGCTTTACAAAAAGGAGCGGTTTATTTATAAATTCTTTGGATAGCCTTTGTAACTTTTGTTTTTTATATAAGCCAGACCCACTTATACAAGTACCCCTGCTTATGTTTTTTATAAAAAACACCTCGGTGTCCGAAAATGAAACTTTTAA